>NZ_JBEYHA010000043.1:0-47672 GCF_040635075.1 Nocardiopsis sp. NPDC007018 | reverse complement strand
ACGCGCCGCGCCAGCTGGGAGGCGTGTTCGCGGTCGGACTCGTGGATGCCGATGTCCAGCAGGGACAGGCCCACGTAGTCGCGCCCGCCTACGAACCCGAACAGCTCGCGGGCGTACGGGTTCCAGTAGCGAAGAAGGCTGAACCGGTCGATGACGACGATGGCGATCTGGGCCTGGTCGACGACCTCGGCCGTGGCGAGCGCGTCGCTCTCCCGGAAGGGCTCACCCCACCGTGTCATCTAGCCGCCACCTCGCCGTCATGAGCTGCACACATGCCTGCTCCGGGTACCCCGAACGACCACACCTTGGGGCGAGCGTAGCAACACCGTCAACGTTCCCGCAGCGCAATGAGACAATCCCGATGAGCAACCAATCAACGTGGACGAACGCTTCACGGCTTGGCGACGAAGATGTGCCCGGCGACATCCGCCGGGAGCTCGGTGTTCTCGCTCGCGCCGATGACGCGCACGCCGTCGTCCGTTGCCTGAAGCACGACTTCCTGTCCGGGTTGTACCCCGGATTCGCGCAAGGTCAGCATGATGTCCGCGTCGGGCTGGAGCTGTTCGCTGATACGGCGCACCGTGACGGCGGTCTCGGTGTGGGAGACCGCGTCGATCATCGGCACGATGGAGTCGTCGGTGAACGGCTCGGGGGCGTACCCCTCCAGCCCCAGCTCCTCCAGGCCCGGGATCGGGTTGCCGTGCGGACACACCGAGGGCGCGTTGAGCAGCGTGACCAGGCGCTCCTCCACGGCTTCGGAGATGACGTGCTCCCAGCGGCAGGCCTCGATGTGGACGTCCTCCCACGGCAGCCCGATGACGTCGACGAGCAGGCGCTCGGCGAGACGGTGCTTGCGCATGACGTGGGTGGCGAGCCTGCGTCCCTCGGCGGTCATCACCAGGTGGCGGTCGTTCTCGACCCTCAGCAGGCCGTCGCGCTCCATACGGGCGACGGTCTGGCTCACCGTGGGGCCGCTCTGGTGCAGGCGCTCGGCGATCCGGGCCCGAAGCGGGACGATGCCCTCCTCTTCGAGCTCGAAGACCGTACGGAGGTACATCTCCGTGGTGTCGATCAGCCCGTGTGCGGTCAAGACTCCCCTCCCAAGGCTCTGCGCCCGACGCGCGGTCACGTGCGGGCACGGCAGGTCTCTCACAACACAGGCCGGGACCACGTGATTCCCTGGGGCCAGGTGGGGACCGGGGCGTCCGCACGACCGCGGGAGCGACCTCCGATGCGTCCAGCATATCGTGGCGCGGCGTGCGTGGATTTCGACACCGTCTCACGATCCGGACACTCCCCCACCGCGACTCTCCGTCGGCGCAAGGGTCCAAGGTCACAGGCGTGCAGGTGATCCCGTCGGTGTGTGAAGTATCCGAAGGTCCCCCGCACAGGGGCCGGTCGACCCGATTCGACTCGAACCCGCGTTCGACGCGACCAACGTCACTCCGGGGAACGCGGCGCGGGAACCGGCGTCGGGGGCGCCCCCGCTGGAGGGACCGGGGCTCACGGCGCGAGGCGCTCGACCACCCAACCCCCGTCGGTCCACAGGTAGCGGAACCGGTCGTGCATGCGGTCCTCGCCGCCCTGCCAGAACTCCACCTCGCTGGGCACCAGGCGGAAGCCGCCCCAGTAGGACGGCCTCGGGACGGGCTCGTCCGCCCGCCACACCGTGTCGAACCCCCGGTAGAGGCGGTCCAGCTCGGCGCGGTCGGCCACCGGCCGCGACTGGCGCTCGCTCGCCCACGCGCCCAGCTGAGACCCCCGGGGGCGGGACGCGAAGTAGAGGTCGTTCTCCTCGTCCCCGAGCCGCTCCACGCGCCCGGCGACCAGGACCTGGCGCCGGATCGCGTGCCAGGGGAACACGACGCAGGCCCGGGGATCGGCCGCCAGGGCGCGCCCCTTGCGCGAGGTGTAGTTGGTGAAGAAGCGCAGGCCGGTCGCGTCGTAGCCCTTCATCAGGACGGTCCTCGACCGGGGCATCCCGGAGGGCTCGACCGACGACAGCACCATCGCGTTGGGTTCGGCGAGACCCGACTCGTGCGCCTCGCCGAACCACACGTGGAACTGGGCCATCGGACGGTCGGCGAGGTCGCGGCGGCGCAGCGGTGCACCCAGGTACGGTTTCCGCAGTTCCGCGGGGTTCTGGTGGTCCACACGACGCATACTCTCACGGCGTGTCCGCCCCGCCCCCGGTGCCCGGGGACTGACACCGGGCGCCGGGTTCGACCGTGTTCGCGTTGCGCGTGCCACACCTTTGGACCACGTGCTGGCGTTGGCGTTCACCGGTTTCGGGATTGACCACCTCGGGCCCCACCAGCACCGTGCGGCCTTCGAACCAGTTCCCCTCGTTGACGGTGTCGAACTCGATGCGGCCCGAGACCCCGGTGAGGTTGCGGGTCCACTTCACCGCGCCGTGCGGCTCCTCCCGCTGCTCCTCGTACTACTCCTGGGTGCGCGGGCAGGGGTGCCGGTTCAGGCCGATCCACCACAGCGGACCACGGGCCCGAGTTCCTCCGGGGTGAGGCCGCCGGTGGGCAGCGCCTCGGAGACCCAGGAGGGCGGCGCCGGGCCACCGCGAGCGCGATGCCTCGGAGCGTCAGGTACTCGGAGCGCGTCGGGCGGCGGCCCAGGCTGTCGAGGACCCCGACGAAGGTCCGGTCCGTCCGTTCTTCTTCGCCAGGTGTCTGATCGGACACTCGAAGCTTCCTTCCGGGATCGTGTTGTCTGGCCCGCCCCGCGGCAAGTGCCTCATCAGACAGCAAAGGGCACCGGGTCGACATCCCCTTTGTCGCGATCGGGGCTGGCCCATACCGGCCAGTACCCGCCCACCTGTGATGATTCGATGTGACGGTCACGTGATTTCACGCCACCAATCGCCGACCTGACCGGCGCTCCGGCGACCTCCACCACTACGCTGGTCCGCGTGACCGAGATTCAGATTCCCGCGAACCTGCTGCCCGCCGACGGTCGTTTCGGGAGCGGCCCCTCCAAAGTCCGTGCCGCCCAGCTCGACGCCCTCGCCTCCTCCGGCTCCCGCTACCTGGGGACCTCCCACCGGCAGAAGCCGGTCAAGTCCCTGGTCGGTCGGGTCCGCGAAGGCGTGCGCGACCTTCTCTCCCTCCCCGAGGGCTACGAGGTGGTCCTCGGCAACGGCGGCACCACCGCCTTCTGGGACATCGCCGCCCACGGCCTGGTGCGCTCCAAGTCGCAGCACCTGGCGTTCGGCGAGTTCTCCAGCAAGTTCGCGAAGGTCGTCAAGGGCGCCCCCTGGCTGGACGACCCGACGGTCATCACCACCGACCCGGGCACCCACGGCGAGAGCGTCGCCGAGGCCGGGGTGGACGTGTACGCGCTCACCCACAACGAGACCTCCACCGGTGTGGCCGCACCGATCCGCCGCGTCGCCGGCGCGGACGAGGACGCCCTCGTCCTGGTCGACGCCACCAGCGGCGCGGGCGGCCTGCACGTCGACATCACCGAGACCGACGTCTACTACTTCGCACCGCAGAAGAGCTTCGCCGCCGACGGCGGCCTGTGGATCGCGGTCATGTCGCCCAGGGCCCTGGCCCGGGTGGACGAGATCGCGGCCAGCGGACGCTACGTCCCCGAGTTCTTCTCGCTGCCCACGGCGGTCGCCAACTCCGCCAAGGACCAGACGTACAACACCCCGGCCGTGGCCACCCTCCTGCTCCTCGCCGAGCAGCTGGAGTGGATGAACGGCCAGGGCGGGCTGAAGTGGGCCGTGGCCCGCACCCACGAGTCCAGCTCGATCCTCTACAACTGGGCGGACCGCTCCCCCGTCGCGTCGCCGTTCGTCGCCGACCCGGCCCAGCGCTCCCAGGTGGTCGGCACCATCGACTTCTCCGAGGAGGTCGACGCCGCCCGGATCGCCCAGGTGCTGCGCGCCCACGGCGTCGTGGACACCGAGCCCTACCGCAAGCTGGGCCGCAACCAGCTGCGCGTGGCGATGTTCCCCGCCGTGGAGCCCAGCGACGTGAACGCGCTCACCGAGTGCGTCGACCACGTCCTCGCCCAGCTCTCCTGACGCGGTTCACCCGGAGACCGTCCTGAATCGGTCCACCGACGCTGGAGAATGGAGGCCGACCCGCCGCGCGTGGGTCGGCCTCCTCCTCCTTCTTCCGATCATCGTTTCCCAGGACGGTCCCACTGTGCGCAGGAACAAGAAGACTGAACTCCCCATCAAGATCATCAGCCACCGCGGGGCCTCCGGTCACCGGCCCGAGCACACGCTGGCCTCGTACGAGCTGGGCGCCCGGCACGGCGGCGACTTCATCGAGATGGACCTGGTCTCCACCAAGGACGGGCACCTGATCTGCCGCCACGAGCAGGAGATCGGCGAGACCACCGACGTGGCCGACCGCCCCGAGTTCGCCGACCGGCGCACGGAGCGGACCATCGACGGGCGCACCGTCGAGGGGTTCTACGCGCAGGACTTCACCCTCGCCGAGATCAAGACGCTGCGCGCCCGCGAGCGCATGGCCGGGGTCCGACCGGACAACGCGGTGATGGACGGCACCTACGAGATCCCGACCCTCCAGGAGGTCGTCGAGCTGGCCCTGTCCCTGACCAAGGAGCTGGGCCGCCCCATCGGGATCTACCCGGAGACCAAGCACCCGGCCCACCACGTGGAGCAGGGCCTGGACCTCGAACCGCCGCTCATCGCCGCGCTGCGCGGGGCCGAGCTGGTCGGCGAGGAGCCCCGGGTGCCCGTGTTCCTCCAGTCCTTCGAGGCCGAGAGCCTGCGCAAGCTCGCCGAGACGGGGCTGCCGCTCGTCTACCTGATGGGGACCGAGGAGCACTGGCTGCACCACACGACCCCGGACGGCCTGGCCGAGGTGGCGTCGTTCGCGCACGGCATCGGCCCGCACAAGAGCCTGGTCATCCCCACCAACGAGGACGGCTCGCTGGGAGAGCCCACCGACCTGGTCCGGGACGCCCACGAGGCGGGTCTGGTCGTGCACCCCTACACGTTCCGCAGCGAGAACCACTTCCTCCCCGAGGACCTGCGCTCGGACGGCGAGCCCAAGGACTACGGGGGTTTCGCCGCCGAGTACGAGGCCTTCTTCGACGCGGGGGTGGACGGCGTGTTCACCGACTTCTCACGGCACGCGTTCCTGTGCCGCGAGCACTACCTGGACCCCCAGCCCGCCAAGTAGGCCCCCGTCCCTGGGCCCTTCGGCGCGGGCTCGGGGACCGGTCCCGGCGAGGAGTGCGCGACAGGTCCCGGGGAACGCGGAATCAGCGCCCCGACCACATGGCGGCGTTGACGATCGCGCTCATCTTGTCGGACAGCTCCGCGAGGGCTTCGGCCTCCCCGTCGAGGTCTCCCTCCCGCACCTGGAGGCGGATGCGGGCCGAGAACTCGTCCAGGAGGAAAACAATGGTCAGGGCCTCGGAGGACAGGAGCTCCGCCGTCCCGCCGCGCTCCTCCACCCTGGTCGCCAGCTCCCGCTCCAGGGCCGCGCGCAGGCTGTTCACCTCTTCGGCGAAGGTGAGCGGCCGCGAGATGGACTCACCTTCCGCCCCGGAATCCGCGTGATCCTGCCTTGAGAGGACATGCGTGCGCTGGTCCGGATTCGCGCCATCACCCATCAGGGACCTCCACGTAGGTTGCCGGACAGTGTAGCCCCGGGGTCGGGACCGGTGGCGCTGAGGGCCGGACCGGCGGAGCGGGCTCAGGTACGGCGCACCAGCAGGACGATGGCGCCGATCAGGACCACCGCCACCGCCGCCCCGCCGAGGATGAGCGGCAGCGCGCCGCCCGCGTCGGCCTCCTCCGGTTCCTCGGCGGCCGACTCGTCGACGACCGGGGAGGCCTCGGCCGCGTCCTCCGTGTCCGCGGCCATCTCCGGGAGCTGCTCGCCCGACAGCGGCACACGCCAGACCGGGGAGTTCGCCCCCTCGCTCCCGGCCATCAGCGCGGACCCGTCCGGGGTGAAGGCCACCGACTCGCCCTGGTCCATTTCCGGCAGGTCGAAGGAGCCCACCGGGCGGCCCGGCACCCCGTTCGTCCCGTCGTACACGCTCACACCCCAGTAGGTACGGATGGCGTAGCGGGTGCCGTCCGGGCTGAACGCGGCGTCGGTGGCGAAGAGCGGCGCGGAGTCCACTCTCGTCAGGACGTTCTCACCGACCGGGTCCAGGTTCTCCGGCGCGACGTACACGCTGCCCGCGAACTCCTTGGACACCACGTACAGCCGACCGTTGCGGGGGTCGATCATCATCCCCTCCGCGTCGCGCCCGCCGTCCTCGTACGTGAAGGTGAACACCGACGGGTCCAGCGCGGAGTCGCCGAGGACCTCGGGTTCGGTGAAGTGGTAGACGCGGACGCTCGGCCACCCACCGCCGAAGTTGTCGCCGATGTCGCCCACGAAGACGGCCGGAACCCCGTCCGGCCCCTGGGCGACGCTGATCGCCTCCCAGTCGCGCCGCTCCACGTTGAGGGTGACGGTGGCGACGGTCTCGCCGTCCTCGTTCACCGCGTACACCTCGGAGGGGTGGTCGCCGCTGTCGTTGTGCGTCCACCACACCCCCTCGTGCAGGAGGGAGGGTGCCAGGCCGCTGGACTCGGAGATGCGGTCGTCCTGGAACTCGAAGGCGATCTCCGAACCCTCGGGGCCCTCGCTGCCGCGCGGGTAGTCGAACCCGCCGGTGCCGTCCTCGGGGTCCGCGGTGGCCGCCACGGCGGGAACCGCCGGAGCCAGCGCGAGGAGGGCGGCGGCGACGAGGGTCAGAGAGCTTCTCATGCCCGCCATCCTGCCAGGGCCGCCCGCCGGGGGCTTGCACCCGGGTGTGAACGGGCACATTCGGCAGTGAGAGCGCCGCAAGGAGAGACCTCATGAGGATCGTCGCCTGTCTCAACGGTGACCGCCGTCCGGGTGCGCACCCGGCGCTGCCCGTCTCCGTCGACCAACTCGTCACCGACGCGCACGCCGTGGTGGCGGCGGGCGCCACCGGCCTCCACGTCCACCCGCGCGACGCGCGCGGGGCGGAGTCCCTGGAGCCCGGGGTGGTGGCCGAGCTCATGGAGCGCCTGCGCGCGGACGGGCCCGACGTCCCGGTGTCCCTGACCACCGCCCTGTCCGCGGAGCCCGACCCGTGGCGGCGCTACGACCTGGTGAGCCGGTGGGCGTCGCCGTCGTTGCCCGACTCGGTGTCGGTGAACCTGCACGAGGCGGGCTCGGTGGACCTGGTCAACCTGTTGGGCGACCGCCGGGTGGCGGTGGAGGCGGGGGTGTGGTCGGTGGACGCCGCGCGCATCCTGGTCGCCACCCGGGTGGAGGTGGCGGCGGTGCTGGTGGAGCCGACCCAGGTGGCGGTGGAGGACGCCCGGCGCAACACGGAGGCCATCACCCGGGTGCTGGACCGGGGCCGGGTGCGGGTCCCCCGGATGCTGCACGGGGTGGACGCGACCGCGTGGCCGATGCTCGAACGGGCGCTGGAGGAGGGGCTGGACCTCCGGATCGGCCTGGAGGACACGATGCGGCTGCCCGAGGGGGTGGAGGCGCACGACAACGCCGCCCTGGTGGAGCGTGCGGTCTCCCTCGCCGGGGCGGCCGCTTAGGGGCGGCCCCACTGGTCGCCCTCTCTCACAGCACATCCACCCGGGATTCGAGGCGGCGGAGGAACATGCACAGCGGGAACGCGTCGAACTGCATCTGCCCCACGCTCTGCCCGGGAGCGATCCGAGCCGCGTGCTCGTCCAGGACCTCGGCGATCACCAGGGCGTAACTCGGGGTCAACACGATCCTGCGGTCTCTCTTGATCGGCCACGAGGAATACTGGTAGTCCTCCAGGGACTCCTTTTCGTCCGGCCTTCGAGGGACCTCTTCGCTGTCGAAGATCTCCCTCTGAAAACGACCGTCCTCCTCCAGGGGAACAGCGAAGGCGAGATCACGCACACAATGAAGGGAGGGTTCCACACCTTCTGTGGGTTCGACCCACGCGGGTTCCTGGCTCCCGTCCAGGATGCGCGACACCCTCCGCGCGACATCCACCACCGGCACCGAGACTCCCCGCTCCCAGAGGCCGACGGCCTCGTCCCGGGAGGGGACCGCCTCAGCTGCCGCCCGGGCCAGAGCGCACAGCCGCTCGTAGTCGGCCTCGGACACCTCCCTCGCCTGCGCTGGCGCGTCGGGTCCGGTGGGCTGGGGCATCGCAGGTGTCTTGGGCCTGTCCCGCAGTGGTGCCCGCAACTGGTCCGCCACGTCTCGGTACACCTGGGCCAGCTCCCGGCTCTGGGGACCGAATGTCACCGCCGGGCGCCCGGGGGCCACGCGGGCGTCGAACTCCCCTTCGAACAGATAGCTCACCGAACTGTGCCATCCGGTCGTGAGAACCACCGCGCTGCCCGGAGCCAATCCCACGTACCCCATCGGGCGCGGCTGCGGGGTGAGCTTGGGCCCGTTCACCAGACGCTGGTGCCAGTCATCGGCCGCCCGCGTCAACGTGATCGGCTGCCCTTGCGGCCCCCGGCGCGACAGCAGGTGGTGCGCGGGGTCGAAGCCCTCCAGGGCCTGGACATCCTGCCGCGCCAGACGCGCCAACTCCGCCTCCAGCGCCGCCCACGCCGCGGACAGACGTGACGGCCATTCCTCCCCCAACCAGGGGTAGATATCGTCCTCCGTCCACATCATCTGTGAGGCGGCGGTACGGACTCGTCGGAAGTGATCCGCTCGACGCTCGTTCACGAAAGGCCCTTCAGGGGAGGGGAATGAAGAACTTCGACGCCATGCTATTCACGGCGAACGGCGGCACCCGAGCATGGGGGAATCGACGGACCGGCACGGGTCGGCCCCGGCGCACGAAGGGCTCCGCGACCTCGCGCTCCGTCTGGTCCACGACCGCGCCACCGCAGGGGAACCCTGCCGCGGACCCCTCCGCGGGTGTCTAGTGGCCGGTGCCCTCGGCGAGCTGGCGTTCGATCCGGTGCTGGGTGGCGGTGAGCGCCTCGATCCGTTCCCGGACCGCCTGGAGCCTCTGCTCGTAGAGCTCCACGACCCCGGCGCAGGCGGGTTCTCGGACCAGGTCCAGTTCGAGGCAGTCCTGGAGTTCCCGCACGTCCTCTGAGGTCAGACCGGATTCGAGGAGCAAGCGAATATTGCGCACCCGGTCCACGGCCTCGGGCCCGTACTCGCGGTACCCGTTGGCCGTGCGCTCCGAGGAGAGCAGTCCCCGCTGCTCGTAGTACCGCAGGGAGCGCGGGCTGGCGCCCGTGTGTTCGGCGAGTTCCCCGATGCGCATTCGTCTCCGACCTCCGTGGGGCGGGCGCGCCGGTACGCGCCCGCCCCACCAGCCTACGAAACGCGCTCACGCCGTGGTGGGCGCGCTCTCCGAGGGGGCCGTGGCCGGGAAGCGCCGGACGGAGAACGCCATCAGGGCCAGGGCGGCGAGCCCCACCGCGGTGGCCGCGACGGGAACGCCCGTTCCCCCGTACCCGGCGACGACGGCTCCGCCCAGGGCACCGGCCACCGCCGTCCCCACGTAGAGACCGCCCGTGTTGAGGGCCAACGCCTCGGTGCCCGCGTCCCCGGCGAGGAACAGCAGGCGGGCGCTCATCGGGGCCGCGAACCCCCAGGCGGCGAACCCCCACAGGGCCAGCGAGCAGCCCAGGACCCACACCGGGACGGTGGAGGGGAGGGCGAGCGCGGCCAGGAGCGCGCTGGCCCCGACCATCCCCGCGAAGGTGGCAAGCAGGACCCGGTCGGCGCCCCAGCGGTCGGTGGCCCGCCCGCACAGGAAGGTCCCGACGGCTCCGGCAGCGCCCACCGCCGCGATCAGCGGGGCCAGGGCCATCGGACCCGCACCCGTGAGGTCCCGGGTAAGCGGGGCGAGGTAGGTGTAGGTCATGAAGCCGCAGGAGGCACCGGCGACGGTCCCGGCGACGCAGGTCAGGATCGCGGGGCGCCCCAGGGGGCGCATCTGTGCGAGGAGCCCGGCCTCGGGCGCCCCCGGGAGCGGCGGCAGGAACCGGAGCGAGGCGAGCAGGACCGCGCCGGTGAGCAGGGCGACGGCGATGAAGGCCCAGCGCCAGCCGAACGCAGAGCCCAGGAGAGCGCCGAGCGGCACACCGAGGAAGAGGGCGACGGTCAGTCCGGCGGCGACGGCGCCGACCGCGCGCCCGGTGTGCCCGGCCGGTGCGAGCCGGGCCGCCATGGAGAAGGCGGCGGGGGTGAGGGCGGCGGCGGTCAGCGCCGCGACCACCCGCAGGGCCATGAGGACGGCGTACGTGGTCGCGAAGGCGGTGACCAGGTTGACGAGGGCGAACAGCGCGAGCCCGGCGACGACCAGGGTGCGGCGGGGCAGCCTCGCGGTGGCGACCGCCAGTGGCGGCGCGGCCACGGCGTAGGTGAGGGAGAAGACGGTGACGAGCTGTCCGGCGGCGGAGACGCTGACGTCGAGGTCCTCGGCCATGACCGGGAGGAGTCCGGCGATGACGAGGTCGTCGGTGCCGACGGCGAAGGCCGTGAGGGCCAGGCAGGCCAGCCAGCCGGATCGGAGTGTGTGCGTGGACATGGCCGCACGCTAGGACCCTGACACCGGTGTCAGGGTCAAGCCGCGGCTCAGCCGAGGATGGCGCCGAGCACCACGATGAGCATGATGGAACCCAGCACCACGGGCAGCAGCCAGCGCTGCTTGCGGTTGTTGGTGAGCATGCTCATGACGTGCCCCGCTCCGGTGCTCGTTGGGATTCGCTACCCCAGGGTAGTCCCCAGCTCCGGACGGTCCGGTAGCGGTCCGGCCCCGACGGGCGGCTCTCGACGAGGTCGACCCGGTCCGCACGCCAGTCGGTGGGGGTCGCCGGGCCCAGCGCACGCAGGGTCCGGGTGACGTCGCGCGGCCGCCGGGAGCGGGCGAGGGTGACGTGCGGCACGAAGGGGCGTGACGAGACGGGCACCCCCGCGTGCCGCGCGGAGTCGGCCAGGGCACCGGCGAGCCCGGTCAGCCCGGCGCCCCGGACACCGGCCCACACCACGGAGGCGCCCCGTCCGGCGTCCGGTTCTTCGGGGCGGGGGAAAACGCCCCAGCCGTCGAGGGTCAGGTCCAGGGGCGGGCGGCCCTCCACGGCGCGTTCCAGGGCCTCGGCCACCCGGGGCGTGCGATCACCGGGCTCCCCCAGGAAGACCAGGGTGAGGTGCCATCTCCCCGGCGGGCTCCAGCGCAGGTCCGGTGCCGTGGGTCGGGCCTCGCGCACCGCGCGGCGCAGGTGGTCGCGGACCCGGTCGGGCGGCCACAGCGCGACGAACAGGGGCATGGGATCATCATCCCTTCGACCCGGTCCGCCCGCCACCCTCCGACGCGGTGCGTCCCGCACGTCCGCCCCGTCCGCCACCGTCCTGTGAGCCGCCCGTGTACGTCCTCGCCTGTGTGTTCGTGGTCCTGACCGTCGCGGCCCTGGTCCGCATCACCGCCGGGTTCGGGTTCTCCCTGGCCGCCGTCCCGCCGCTGGCCCTGCTGCTGGACCCGGTGACGGCGGTGGTGGTCGCCGCGACCCTGGCCGTTCCGCTGAACCTGTGGGTCGCCCTGCGGGACCGTGCGCACGTGGACCGGCGGGCGGCCTCGCTGCTGCTCGTGTGCGCGCTGGCGGGGGTGCCGTTCGGGTTGTGGGCGATCAACGTGCTCTCGGAGAGGGTGCTGCTCGTGCTGATCGCGACCACCGTGGTGCTCGGCACGGTACTCGTGTGGCGGCGGGTACGCGTGCCCGGCGGTCTGGGGGCGGTCGCCGGGATGAGCGCGCTCTCGGGGGCGGCGTTCGCCTCCACCGCGATCGACGGCCCGTTGATGGTGGCGGGGCTCCAGGGGTCGCGGCTGTCCGAGCTGGAACCCCGCGTCCAGCGGGCCACGCTCGCCGTCACGTTCTCCGCGACGAGCGTGGCGACACTGGTGGGTTTCGGGTTCGGCGGGCAGCTAACCTCGCAGGTCGGCGGCCTTCTGGTGGTCGGGGCCCCGGCCCTGGTGCTCGGTACCCTCGTGGGGGAGCGGCTCTTCCGCAGGCTGGACGCCGAGCTGTTCCGCCGCACCGTGCTGGTGTTGCTCGCGGTCAGTTCGGTCTCCATGGTCACCCGGGTGGTCACCGCCTGATCCCCCGGCTGGTGCCGGGGTGGCCGGAGCGCTCTCGGTCCCGCCGGGGCTTCGAACCGTCTCGGCACCGGCGGCCGCCCGGCCCCGGCGACGGCGCAGCAGGGCACCGGCGGACAGCCCGCGCGCACGCATCAGCAGCACGGTGAGGACACCGACCACCACGACCGTCACCGCGCCGCCCGTGAGGAGGCTGGCCTGCGGCCCGAAGGCATCGGCGATCAGGCCCACCACGGGTGCGCCGATGGGGGCCACGCCCATGAACACCAGCAGGAACATGCTCATGACCCGGCCGCGCATCTGGGGGTCGACGCTCAGCTGGAAGGTGGCGTTGAGCGTGGTCACGAAAGTCATGAAGAGCACGCCCATGGGCACCAGGACCACGACGAACGAGACGTAGCCGGGCATGAGGCCCGCCAGGAGCTGGGTGGCTCCGAAGCCCATCGCACCGACCAGTACCAGCTTCAGCCTCGGGTGGTCGCGACGCGCCGCCAACAGCGCTCCGGCCAGCGCGCCCACCGCGAGCGAGGCGGCGGCCACCCCGAAGGCGGTGGCACCGGCCTCGTACACGTTGTTGACCATGAGTGCGATCTGGTTCTGCGCGTTGGCGCCGAAGAACTGCACGGAACCGGCCAGGACCAGCAGCAGGACCAGGTCGCGTCTACCGCCGATGTAGCGCAGGCCCTCACGGATCTGCCCCTTGCCGCGCGGAACGGGTTCGGTGGGGTTGAGCTCGGCGGTGCGGATCAGCAGGAGCGCCACGATGGTGAAGGCGAACGAGAGGCCGTTGACCATGAACACCGGGCCGCTGCCGACCAGGCCGATGAGCACACCGGCGACGGCGGGTCCGGTGACGCGGCCGAGCTGGAAGCTGGCGCTGTTCAGGGCGATCGCGTTGGGCAGCATCTCGCGGGCGACCATCTCGGGGACGAACGCCTGGCGCCCCGGGTTGTCGAGCACGGTGATCATGCCGAGGCCGAGGGCGAACAGGTAGACGTGCCAGACCTGGGCGGCGCCGAGGGTGGCCAGGACGCCCAGGCCGACGGCGAGGACGCCCATGGTGGCCTGGGTGCCGATCAGGAGCTTGCGCTTGTCGAAGCGGTCGACCATGGCGCCGCCCCAGAGCCCGAGGAAGAGCATGGGCAGGAACTGGAGCGCGGTGGTCAGGCCGAGCGCGATTCCGCTGCCTCCGCTGAGCTGGAGGACCAGCCAGTCCTGGGCGATGCGCTGCATCCAGGTGCCGGGGTTGGAGACCAGCTGGCCGAGGGCGTAGACGCGGTAGTTGCGGACGGCCAGGGACCGGAACATCGCGGCACGGCGCATCAGTCCCTCCCCGTCCGACGGTGGAACGGGGTGGGGACGTCCACCCGGGCGTGGTTTCGGGGGCAGAGAAGTAAACGGCGTTGACTCATCACCTGTCGCAACGCGGACCACCCCCGCCCGCATTCCCGCCGGGTCCCGCGTGGACCCCTCCCCCCGCACCCCGCGCCCGGGTTCGGCCCCTTCCTCCCGGTTTCGCCGTGCCGGCGCGACCACCGGGGCGCTCCACGACGAGGGCCGACACGGCTCACCGGGCCGGGAGGCACCGGTGAGGGGAGCGCGAGTCAGCCGATCAGGGCGTAGATCGGCGCCTCCGCGAAGTGGATCAGGAAGACCACCGAGATCAGCCACAGCAGCGGGTGCACCCGGCGGCCGCGGCCCGTGACCAGCATGACGAAGGCGTAGGCGAGCAGACCGAACCCGATGCCGTTCGCGATCGAGTAGGTGAACGGCATCATGATGATCGCCAGGAAGGAGCCGATGCCGATGGCCGGGTCCTTGAAGTCGATGTTGGTCACCTGGGTCATCATCATGAAGCCCACGATCACCAGGACCGGGGTGGCCGCCTCGAACGGCACCAGGGTGACCAGCGGCGTGAAGAGGGTCGCGACCAGGAACATCGCGCCGGTGACGATCGGGGCGATACCCGTGCGGGCGCCCTCGCCGACGCCCGCCGCGGACTCCGCGTAGAGCGTGGCGACCGAGGCGGAGCCGATGCCGCCGAGGACGGTGCCGAGGGAGTCGGCCACCAGCACCTCGCGGGTGCCCTCGATGTTGCCGTCCTCGTCGGCCATGCCGCCCTGGTGGGCGACGCCGACCATGGTGCCCATGGTGTCGAAGAAGTCGGCGAGCAGCAGGGTGAAGACCAGCATGACGACCGTGGCGACGCCGATGTCGGAGAAGCGTCCGGCCAGCCCGCCGTCGAGGAACAGGCCCAGCAGGGAGATGTCGGGGAGGGCGATCAGCGCACCGGGATCGCTGGGCAGGCTCGGGACGGTCAGACCCCATCCGAGGCCGTCGCCCCCGTCACCGAGGAGCGTCTCCACCGCGATGGCGAGGAACGTGGTGGCGACGATGCCGATGAGCAGGGCGCCGCGCACCTTGCGCACGTAGAGGCCGATGCTCAGGAGCAGGCCGACGACGAAGACGAGGATCGGCCAGCCGTTGAGCCCGCCGTCGCCGAGCTGGACCGGGGTTCCGTCACCGGCCTGCACGAACCCGGCGTTGACCAAGCCGATGAGGGCCAGGAACAGGCCCACGCCCACGGCGATCGCGACCTTGAGGCCGGGCGGGATCGCGGCGAAGACGGCGGTCCGGAAGCCGGTCAGCACGAGGACGAGCAGGACGACGCCCTCGATGATGATCAGCAGGAAGACGTCCGCCCACGGCATGAGCGGGGCGATGCCGTAGGCGACCACCGCGTTCAGGCCCATGCCCGCCGCGATGGCGAAGGGGTAGCGGCTGACCACGCCCATGAGCACGCAGGAGAGCGCGGCGACCAGGGCGGTCATGGCGGCGACGCCGGGGATGCCCAGGGTGTCGCCGTTGACGTCCTCGGCGGTGCCGATGATCAGCGGGTTGAGGACGACGATGTAGGCCATGGCGAAGAAGGTCGCCATCCCACCGCGGATCTCGGTCCCGAGGGTGGAACCGCGCTCGGACACGCGGAAGAAGTGGTCGAGGAAGCCCTTGGGTCTCCTCTGTTCGTCGGTGGGGGATGGTGTCGGTGCGTTCACGTCGTCAGCCTGACCTCGTCGGTTTACCGGACAACAAGGATTCTGCGCCAGGTTAGTTGCATCTTCGTACAACAGCCGACACCTGTTTCACATCATTTTCAGAGAAACCGCCATATCATCGGAGGATCGGATCATCGGGTGTGACCAAGGCATCTCTCCGCCGACCTCGGCCTCCGGCGCCTCTCCCCCTCCCTCCGCACCCAGCGGATAGCCTGGGACCGTGCCCAAACCTCGCCAGCCCGATCCCGAAGTCCACGAGAGCGACTACCGCGTCCCGGCCGCCATCGGCACGGCCGCGTGGGCGATCGCGCTCGTGGTCCTCCTGGCCATGGGAGACGGTCTTCCGGCCTCCGAGACGTGGTGGATCGGCGTGTGTGTGACCGGGATCGCCCTGGGCGTCTTCGGGTTCCTCTACATCCCCCGCCTGTTCCGCAAACGCGACGAGGCGGCGGATCGGGCGGCCGGGCGGAGCACCGGAGGGGACACCCCCGCGCCCGGTGCCTCCTGAACCGCGACCGCCCCACCGGGGCACCTCGTCACCTGACCGATAATGGGCGGGTGTCTGAGACAGAATTCCCGCGAGGACTCGCCGACCGCCTCCGCGGCATCCTGATCGACGCCGACTACACGGTGTCCGGGGTCCGCGACCGCCTCGGCGACGCCGCCGCCAAGGCCCTGGCCCGCGAGCAGCTCGTGCCCGCACTCCGCGCCACGGGCGGGGAGGAACGCCTCGGACTGCTCCTGCGCCTGTGGTGGCTCCAGTCCCCCATCCCGGCGCGCGCGGCACGTTCCATCCTGCCCGTCGACGAACTGGCCGACGCCGGACTGGTCTCCGTCGAAGAGGGACCGGGCGGCACGGTCGTGCGCGCCCTGGTCCACCTCGGCCCCTGGGAACTGGAGGACGGCCGCCCCGGCTTCGTGGTGTCCGACCCCAAGGTCCGCCCGGGCAGCGGGGACGTCCCGCGCGCCGACCACGTCGTCGGCGCGGGCGGCGCCTCGGCCAACCTCTCCCGGCTGATGGTCGACGGCCCCTACGAGCGCGCCCTGGACCTGGGCACCGGCTGCGGCGTGCAGGCCCTGCACCTGGCCTCCCGGGCCCGCGAGGTGGTCGCCACCGACCTCAACCCGCGCGCGGTGCGCCTGGCCGGGATCAGCCTGGCGCTGTCGGGGATCTCCGGCGCGCGGCTGGCCCAGGGGTCGCTGTTCGAGCCGGTCCGGGACGAGCGCTTCGACCTCATCGTGTCCAACCCGCCGTTCGTGATCACCCCCGAGGCGGCCCGCTACACCTACCGCGAGTCGGACCTTCCCGGCGACACCGTCTGCGCCGAGCTGGTCCGGCAGGCCCCGGCCCACCTCACCGAGGGCGGGTGGGCGCAGTTCCTCGCGAACTGGACGCACACCGACTCCGACGACTGGCAGGACCGCGTGGGCGGCTGGATCACCGGCACGGGCTGTTCCGGGTGGGTGGTGCAGCGCGACGTACAGGACCCCGCCGAGTACGTGGAGCTGTGGCTGCGCGACTCCTGCGAGCACGGCACCCCCGAGTACACGCGCCGGTACGACGCCTGGCTGGACTACTTCGACCGCGAGGGCATCAAGGGCATCGGGTTCGGCTGGATCAGCCTGCGCAACGACGTCGCCCAGGACGCCACCGTGCGGGTGGAGGAGCTGCGGCACGACGTCCAGCAGCCGGTCGGCCCCTACCTGCCGGACGTGGTGGACGGGGCGATGACCGCCCACCGCCTCACCGACGCGGCCCTGCTGGCCGCGCACGTGGCCCTGGCGCCGAACGTGGTCGAGGAGCGCGTGGCCGTGCCGGGGGCGCCCGACCCGGAGAAGATCCTGCTGCGCCAGCGCGACGGGCTGCGCCGCGTGGCCCGCATCGGCACCGTGGAAGCGGCCCTGGCGAGCGTCTGCGACGGCACGATGCCGGTCGGTCCGCTACTGGACGCCATCGCCGACCTCATGGGCGAGGACCCGGTGCTGATCCGCGAACGCACCCCGGAGGCACTGCGCACGCTGATCTCCGAGGGGTTCTTCCGCGTCGCCCGCTGACGAACCGTCGGAGGGTGCCCCGGCGATAGTCAGGGGGAACGGCCCCGGAGGTTGACCCCCGGGGCCGAGTCCCGGCAGTCGTACCCCGAGGAGCACCGCCACCGTGACCACGAACAGCGGCGACCGGCCGTCCGCGTCCCCGACCGCACCGCCGGTGGAGGACACCGTCCGACCCGCACCGGAGACCTCTCCCTGGCCCCGTCTGGTCCTGGCCGTGGCGGCGGGGTTCCTGGTGGGCGTCCTCACCTCGTTCGGGCAGGGCCTCCTCCCCGAGGTGCTGTCGCCCCTGGCCAACTCGTCGGGTTCCTGGAGCCTGGCCGCCCTCCTCCTCGCGTCCCTGTCACCCCGGCGCGGGTTCGCCGTCGCGGTCGGAGTGCTCGCGCTGTTCGCCATGGTGGGCGGATACGACGTGGCCTCGCTCCTGAGGGGATTCTCCCCGTCTCCGAGCGGATCGCTCTTCTGGTGCACGGCCGCGGTCGTGGTCGGCCCGTTCCTGGGGTGGGGAGGGCACGCCCTCAGGAACGGCGACCGGGTCGCCCCGCTCGCGGCGGGCGCGATGAGCGGCGTCCTGGTCGGTGAGGGCGTGTACGGACTCACCGTCATCGCCGACACCACTCCGGCCCCGTACTGGTGGGGGTCGATCACCCTCGGCGCGGCACTCCTCGTGTGGGCCGTGGTCCGACGGTTCCCCCGACCGTCGTCCGCCCTGCTCGCGGCGGCGGTCTGCGCCGTGGTCGCCACGGCCTTCCTCGCGGTCTACTCGCAGAACCTCATCTCGTTGTTCACCTGGCCCTCCTGACCCGGGGCGGCGGCCGGCGCCCCGTCCCGCCGACCGCGCCCGTGGAGAAGTGCGAACACGGCCGAGACGAGCAGGACACCCGCGGCGATGACCAAGGTGGCCAGGTAACCGTTGTCGAACGCCCGGGCGGCGGCGTCCAGTAGCTCGGCGGAGCCCCCGGAGTCCAGCTCCCCGGCGGCCGCACGGGCCTCGTCCATGCCCTCGGCCGCCCAGGGAGGCGCACCGGCGGGCAGAACGACCGTCCGGGTGTAGACGGCGGCCATCAGGCTGCCCAGCACCGCGACCCCGGACAGGCTGCCCAGCTCGTAGGAGACCTCCTCCACCGAGGCGGCCATCCCGGCCCGGTGCGCGGGGGCGTTGCCCACGATCGCCGCGGAGGCGGCCGTCATCGCCGCCGCGGTGCCCGCTCCGATCACCAGGAGCCCCGCCACAGTCCACGCCAGCGGCGCGGCCGAGGCCACGGCGACCACCACGGTGCCGAGGGCGGAGGTCGCCAACCCGGCGACGATCATCGGCCGGGTGCCCACCCGGTGCAGCAGTGCCCCGACGACCACCCCCACCGGCAGGGAGCCCAGGGCCATGGCGGCCACGGTGGTCCCCGCCTGCAAGGGGGTGAAGCCGAGGACGAGTTGCAGGCGCTGGGTGAGGACCAGCTGCACACCCGCCAGGGCGAACATCGCCATCCCGGCGGCGAGCACGCCCACGAGGATGCGGGGGTCGCGGAAGAGCGAGAAGTCGATCAGCGGGTGCGCCTGACCGCGTTGGCGCCGCACGAAGCTCCAGAGGCCCCCGACCGCGGCGAGCGCGGCGACCACGACCGCGACGGCCGAGGGCTCCGGGCCGGTCAGCTCCTTGATCGCGTAGACCACACCCACCAGGCCGACCATCACCTGCGCGGAGGCGACGACGTCCCAGGGGCGGTCGGAGCCGCCCGAGCCGCCGGGTGCCACCACGGCGGCCAGGACCAGCGCCGCCAACACGATCGGCACGTTCACCAGGAAGACCGAGCCCCACCAGAAGAACTCCAGCAGGGCGCCGCCGACGATGGGGCCGATCGCCGCTCCGACCATCGCCATGGTGCCCCAGACACCGATCGCGATCCCTCGTTCGCGCTCGTCCTCGAAGGTGACGCGGATCAGCGACAGCGTGGCGGGCATCATCGCGGCGGCGCCCACCGCGAGGAAGGCGCGCGCGGCGACGAGCACGGCCGGGCTGGCGGCGTAGGCGGCGGCCAGCGAGGCCGCGCCGAACAGCACCAGCCCCACCAGGTACATGCGCTTGTGGCCGACCCGGTCGCCGAGGGTCCCGGCGCCGAGCAGCAGGCCCGCCATCACCAGCGGGTAGGCGTTGATGATCCAGAGCCGTTCCGAGGCGCTGGCCCCGAGGTCGGAGCTGAGGGTGGGCAGGGCCGTGTACAGCACGGTCATGTCCACCGAGATGAGGAGCAGCCCGGCGGAGACGGCGGCCAACACCAGCCAGCGCCTGGCTCCGGAGACCGGGCTGGCACCGGGCTCGGGGGCTCCGGGGTCGCGGACGTCGCTCACGGCCGCTCCCCCCGCTCCCCCGGGTTGGCCGGTTCGCCGGCGACCAGGTCGGCGACGCGGGCCCGCAGCGCCCGTGCCACCTCGTCGGGGAGGGCGTTGCCGGGGGTGGCGTTGAACAGCAGCAGCCCGTCCGCGGCCAGACGCGCCAGGAAGAGGTCCAGCCCGCGGGGGTCGAGCGTGTGCGGGGTGGGGACCCACCGCTCCATGAGTTCGTCCCAGATCCGGGCCAGTTCGGGGTTGGACTCGGCCTCGACCATGAAGGCGAGGTCGGCGTGGCGGACCTCGTCCCGCATCATGACGCGTACGTAGGCGGCGCCGCGTTCCAGGCTGGTGGCCTGGGACCAGGGCTTGCCGAGTTCGGCGACGAGCCGTTCCTCCCAGTGCCGGGTGAGGTGGTGCTGGATCGCCAGGACCAAATCGTCCCTGGTCCGGAAGTGGTAGAGGAGCCCGCCCTTGGTGAGCCCGGCCTCCTCGGCGGTGGCCTCCAGGGTCAGCGCGGTGATGCCCCGCCGATCCGTCAGCCGGACGGCGGCATCGAGGATGAGTGTTCTCGAACTGGGTCGCATGGCAGTAACTGTACCTTCCGGAAGGTACAGTTACGCGGTGTGGCGTACGCCACACCTCCAGCGCCACAGGGCTCCCGTCAGGGGCCGTCCACCGCTCACGAACCGGGCCGGTAGCGTCGTCGGCATGAGCCCCACTCCGACCGCCCGCTTGTCAGCCCTCGCCGTCCACCCCGTCAAGGGGTGCGCCGGGCAGTCCCTCACCACCGCCGAGTTCACCCCCGCCGGGATCACCCACGACCGTTCGTTCATGGTGGTCGACGACGACGGCGACTTCCGCAGCCAGCGCAGGGACCCGCACATGGCGCGGATCGTCCCGGACCTGGCCGCGGACGGCTCCCGGCTGGTGCTGACCGTGGAGGGCCGCTCCCCCCTGAAGGTGGACGTGGACCCCGAGGGCCCCCGCCTGGACGTGACCGTGCACCACAACCCGCTGGTGGGCGTGGACCAGGGGGACGAGGCCGCCGGGTGGCTCACCGACCTGTTCGGCCGCCCCAGCCGCCTGGTGCGGGTCCCCGACGACAACCGGCGCGTGACCACGGGGGTCACCCCGGGCACCGCCGGGTTCGCGGACGGCCACGCCGTCGTCATCGGGTCGGTGACCTCGTTGGACCTGCTCAACGAGCGCATCGTGGCCAACGGCGACGACCCCGTGCCCATGGAGCGCTTCCGACCCAACATCGTCGTCACGGGCTGGGCCGAGCCGCACACCGAGGACCTGGTCCGCCGCGTGCGCGTGGGCACCACCGAACTGGGCTACGCGAAGATGTGCACCCGCTGCGCGGTCACCACCGTCGACCAGGAGACCGGGGTCAGGCGCGGCCCCGAACCGCTGCGCGCCCTGGCCGCCTACCGCCGGGTGGCCGACGGAGGCGTGGCCTTCTGCACGAAGTTCGCGGTGACCGCACCCGGCACGGTGTCCGTGGGTGACGCCCTCGACGTCACCGAGTGGGCCGACGCTCCCGAAGCCTAGGAAAAACGCCCCAGACAGAACGACCGCAGACCCGCCTACTCCAGGTCGGCCTCGTCCCGCATGCGGGCGGCGGACGACGGGTCGCGCAGCACGGCGGCGAGCAGGTGGCGGCGGGACCACTGGCCGGTCCGCCAGCACAGGGCCCGCGCCAGCCCCTCCGTCCCGGAAGCGTGCACCGCGCCGTCGCCGGTGTACCAGTCCACCTCCACACCGTCCACGGTGAGGGTCTGGTGGTGCAGGTAGGTGCGATCCGGTTCCCGGTCGCCCGAGAGGAACAGCGCCGCCTCGTCGGGGACCGCGCGGACGCGCCCGGCCGAGTTCACCTTGCCCGTGACGCTCTCCGAAGCCAGGTCCAGGTCGAGGACGTCGGCCAACCGTTCGGCCGCCTCCGCCTCGGCCAGCACCAGCGGCCGGTCGGCCACCAGGGGCAACAGGTCCGGGGAGTCCACCACCACGGCGTCCTCGGCGTCGGCGACGACGATCGCGCCCTCACTGACGGCGCGCACCAGAGAGGGCGGCGTGACGAGGTCGGCGTCCACCCCGGCCAGCGCCGTCCACAGACGGCGCAGGTCGGCGCGGCTCACGTGCCGGGACGGGTCGGCCAGCCGTCGGAGCAGGTCGTCCGGGCCGTCCGGGTCGGCGAGCAGGTCGGCGACCGTGCTCCGCACGCCGAGCGCGCGGGCGAACTCCGGGTCCACGTCGGCGGGCACCTCGTCGTAGAGCCCCGCCAGCGCGGGCTCGGCGTCGACGGTACGCAGACCCACCGGGGCACGGCCGTCCAGCAGGGCCCGGGTGCGCAACCACCAGGCCGTGTAGGAGGGGACGTCGACCACCCGTCCGTCCGGCATGAGCAGACGGGCGGGTTCGACCACCGCCGAGCGCAGCGGTTCCCGGGAGAGCATCTCCAGCGCCCCGGGCCAGGCGTCGTCGGCCACGTAGTCGAGGTCGGCGACGCACACCAGTTCGGGGACCACGGGCGGGAGTTCGGGGTCGCCCACGCGTTCCAGGACGTCGTCCGCCCAGTCGTCCAGACCGTCCGGGCCCTCGTCGCCGTCGTCGTCGAAGAGCGGCGACTCCTCCCCCAGTGCCGCGTCCTCGGCGCGCAGCACGGTGAGCTCCCACAGGGCGCCCACGGCCCGCAGGGCGTCGGTGCCGTGCCTGCGCACCAGGTCCTCGTGCACGGTTCCGAAGGGGGCGTCGTCCACCAGCAGGTCGGCCAGGGGCGCGCCGGGAACGAGGAGTTCGGCGGCGACCGAGTAGCCGTCCTCGTCGTCGCGCAGGGCCAGTTCGGACAGCCAGGGGGCGTCCCGGACCGTCGTCCCGGAGGCCGCCACCAGGTCGAGGACGGCCTCGGCCACGGGTTCGGGGTCGTCGGCGTCCAGTGACGCGCGGACCGCCGCCTCGGTGCGGGGGTCGGCCAGGACGGCGGCGGCCCCGGCCTCCACCGCTCCCAGGCGCAGCAGCAACGGGTGGGCGGCCTCGGGGTGCACCACGCGCACGCCCAGGGTGGCCAGGACGGACGGGTCGAGCCGGTTGCCGTCCGCGTCGGCCACCCGCGCCCAGTCCCCGGTGGGAACCAACAGCGAGCGCGGCCCCCGCACCAGGCGGTCGTCGGCCAAGGGGACCGGCAGGGAACCGAGTTCGTCGAGTTCGGCCCCGCCGGACCCGGCGGCGGCCAGGGCGGCGTAGAGCCCGCGCCACCACTCCGGCGGACGCCGGGTGTCGCCGAGCAGGTCCGCGAGGTCGGCCAACCCCAGCCGACGCACCCGCAGGGCCGTCAGCGCCGGGTGCCGGGGGCTCCACGAACCGGGCAGCAGCGGCGGGGCGAGCTCGGCCAGCAGATCGACCAGGTCGGGGGCGCCGCTGGCGCCACCGGTGTCCAACAGGACGGCGTCGCGCGGGGCGACGGGGAGACCGGCGGCGGTGACCAGGAACGGGGTGTCCTGGAGCGGTTCGGCGACACGGGTACGGAACACGGCGTCGACGGCCCCGCCGCCCACCCGGGTGGTCGGGACGAGGTCGAGGGCGGCGACCGGGGCGAACCGGCGCAGCAGCGCGCAGTAGGCCTCGGCCGCCTCCATGAGCAGCAGGTCGGTGGCGGCTCCCGGTTGCACCGCCCGGCGGTCCGCGCCCAGCGGGAACGTGCCGATGAGCACGGCGGGGAGGTCCAGTTCGGTGTCCGTGGGGGTGGGCGCGTGCACGACGCGCTCGACGTCGGCGGGCAGCTCCGCCACTCCCCCGTCGGCGGCCACCGGTGCCGCCCACGTCAACGACCAGGACGCGCGCGCGCGGTCCTCGGTGGGGCGGTCCTCCAGCAGGTGGGGGGCGAACTCCCCGGAGCGGCCGAGCACCCGCCAGGACGTGATCCGGCTGCCCCCGGCGTCGCTGTGGGTGGTGACCAGGTCGGTCCCGGCGTCTTCGTCACCGGGCGCCCGGGTGAGCGTGCGCTCCTCGCCGTCGACCACGACGCGCACCTCGGAGAGTCCGTCCAGGGCCAGGAGGAGCGCCTCACCGGTGCGGTCCAGCAGCTCCAGGACCCGGTCGCGGGCGCGCTCCTCGCGCAGGACCAGCGTGACGTAGGTGTCGTAGCCGCGCGCGGGGCGCTCCGGCACGACGTCGGCGGCGAACGGCAGGCGCAGCATCGGCACGTGTCCGGCGCGTCGGCCCACCTCGTCCGCGAGGTCGGCGTGGGTACCGTCGGCGTCGAGCAGGTCGGTGACCACCGCGCGGGCGCGTTCGGCGGAGAAGTGCACCGCGGTGCCGGCGGAGTCCACGGTGACGTCGTCGCTGAGCGCCGCCACGGCGGCGAACCCGACCCCGAACCGGCCCGCAGACCCGTGGTCGTCGCGCTTGCTGGAGGCCCGCAGCGTGGCCAGGGACTCCACGCCCGCCGGGGTCAGCGGCGCACCGGTGTTGGCGGCGGTGAGGCGGTCGCCGTCCAGGCACAGGAGGAGGCGGCCCGGGACGCCCGCGCGGCGGGCGGCGTCGGCGGCGTTCTGCGCGAGCTCCACCACCACCCGGTCGCGGTAGCCGCCGAGCGCGAAGTCCTCCTCCGCGTTGGCGTCCTCGCGGAACCGGGCGGGGGCGTCGGCCCACGCCGCCAGGACGCGCCGACGCAGTTCGGCCGTGTCGAAGGTGTCGGGCACCGAAGCGGTCACCGGCTCGGCCATGGTGGTCTCCTCCTGCGCTGGGCGCGCGGTCCGATCAGCCCCACACGCGCGCGCGGTCACGGACGGGAGCGCCAGGCGAGCTAGACAGTAGGTCGACCCTAGCCCACGACCGCGGCCGTTCGGGTCCGGACGGGGCGCGTGGCGCGGGCGCCGGGCCGCGCACGGAAGCGGGCCCCGCCGCTGGTGCGACGGGGCCCGTTGCTCAGGTGGATCGGCCCGTGTGGCCGACTCCGTGACGGGTGTCGTCAGGAGTCGCTGGAGACCAGTTCCAGTTCGGTGGTGTCGTCGAAGACGATGTGGTCGTACCCCATCTCGTCGACGACCGGGGCCACCGGCTCGTTCTGCGGGCCGGGGCGGCGAACCTCGGAGTGGGCTCCGCAGCCGTGGTCGAGTGACACGACGCGGCCGTCGTCGGGCGCGTACTCGTTGGTGCACACGCCGAACATCTGGCGCAGCTCACCCGCGAGCGGTGTCAGGAACCCGCAGGTGGCGCAGGCCGCCGGGGCGGCCGTGGCGATGGGGCTGCGCGGTCCGGCCTCGCCGCCGTACCAGCGCTCCGCGGCCTGCTCGCGGCCGACCTCGGAGAGGACCTGGCGTCGGCCGAGTCCCAGCTCCCACACCATCTGCTTGTCCATGCCCTCGGCGTCGAGTTCGCTGTCGGGCACCTGCGCGTAGCCGGGGACGAGTCGCTCGTCGTCCTCGTCGGTGGGAAGCAGGTCCCCCACACCGACGTCGCCCGGGCGCAGCCGCTCCTTCCAGGGCACCCAGTTGGGGGCGACCAGGGCGCCCTCGCCGGGCAGCAGGACCACCTCGTTGACCGTGACGTCCTTGGCGCGCGAGGCGCGGACGACGGTGACCGAGTAGGTCCATCCCGGGTAGGAGGGGTCCAGGCACTGGAAGCAGTGGGTGACCAGGCGTGTGTCCTCGACCTGGGCGGTGAGGTGCTCACCGACCCATTCGGGTCGCCCGACCTCCGCCGCCACCGAGCGGGCCAGATCCACCGCGTCGACACATGCCTTGTCCGGTACAGGAGAACGTCGAGAAGGGCTCACGTTCACCATTCTCACTGATCGCGGGCACCGATTTGACCATAACGCGGGTCAAGGATCGCCCGATACGACCTCTTGACGGAGTCTTGTGCCACCGAAGACGGCGGATACCGGGGATTCGGGCGGTCACCCGCCGTGTTTCCGTGGGTTCAGGACACGAAGTCACACGTTTTTTCGGTCGGCTCAGCGCTGGCGCGATCGAAGGACCCCCGCGACAGCTCGGGGGCGGCGCGGGGCGCCTCCCGGCGCCCTCCACCGCCCCCGACCAGGCCTCACGCGTGGGCCGCGCCTCGCGTCGTCAGGCCTCCAGGTCGTCCGCGACCACGCGCAGCACGGCGGCGACCCGTGCCGCCTCGCGCTTGTCGGGGTGGTGGCCGCGCCGGTAGCCGTTGGACACGTTCTCCAGGAGCTTGATGAGGTCCTCGGTGATGAGCACCATCTCGTCGGGCTTCTTACGCCGGGCCCTGGCGACCGAGTGCTGGGTGTCCAGGAGCCGGACCTGGAGCGCCTGGGCACCCTTGCGGCCCTCGGCCACACCGAACTCGACCCGCTGGCCGGGTGTGAGCCCGGCCGTCCCGGGCGGCAGCGAGGTGGAGTGGACGAACACCTCGCCTCCGTCGTCCCGGGTGAGAAAGCCGAAACCCTTGCCGTCGTCGTACCACTTGACCTTGCCGGTGGGCACGTGGAGACCTCATGCTTTCACTGACGGGCGCGCGCGGCGTCGGAAACGGTGCCGTCCACCTGATTCCCCCGCCCCGGGCGGCCCCTGGTTCCATGGATGTGTCCCCAGGCTAGTGCCGGGGCCCGCCCCTGGCGAGGGGTTATGCGGGTGCGGAGGCGGGACCGCCGGGCGCACGGAACGAGGCCCGGATGCGGCTCACCCGGGCCTCGTGCGTCGACGCCGCCCCCGTCACCGCTGGGTGCGGAGTGTGGGACGGGACTCGGCGGAGTCAGGGACGCCGTCGACGGGCCGGTGCCCGAGCTGGAGGCCGGACCACCTGTCGTGCACCGCCTCGAAGCGACAGCGGCGGTGTAGCACCCATGATGGCCCGCCGGTCCCCGCGGGCGGGGGCGGCAACGGGCCGACCGGAAAAGGCCTTTCCCAGGGTTTGCCAACCAATGACCGAACGGACCGATTCGGGGTCCCGGACCGAGGGCCGCCGTCGCCGCCCCGCTGCCGACCGCGCGCCGTCAGCTCCGTGCCGTCAGCTCCGTGCCGCCCGGTCCGCGACCCGCGCCGATCGGGCGGCCTTCGGAAAGAGGTACAGCACGCACGCCAACGAGGTGAGGCCCAGGGCGGGGACCCCGGTGGCGGGCAGGGCCTGCTGGATGTACTGGTCGACGAACTTCGCCTCGCCCGTCCACAGGGCCGTGCCGACCACGCAGGCCACCAGGGGGAGCCCCACGCCGATCCACTTGTCCCAGGCGCCCCACACCTGGCTGAGCACGACGAGGGCGGCGCCGAGCACCCAGAGGAAGGCCACGTCCCACCAGACCCCGGCGAGGACGAGCATGACCAGGGCCACGGCCTCGGGCGGGTGGTACCGGACCAGCATGAGGCTGTTGCGCGTCACCCCGGGCTTACGGGAGACCCGGCCGTCCATCCGCAGGTCGGTCTGGCTGGGCCCCTCCAACAGGGACATGATCCCCTGGCTGGGTCCGCCCCGCCACGGCGGCGGCGGGCGGTCCGCGTGGCGCGGTTTGGGCGGGATCATCTCGTCGTCCTCCAGGTCGACGGCCCGGCCGGTCAGCTCCTCCTGAACGATGTGTTCGGGGGAGCCGAAGCCCCGCAGGATGCGCCGCACCGTGTCGGCGTCGTCGGAGTCGGCCGCGGCGCGGCGCTCGTCGATGCGCGCCCGCAGGCCGGTGAGGTAGGCGGTCCTCTCCCTGGCCGACACCCGACCGTGCAGCGCGAGACCGACCTCGGAGAGATAGTCGAGTACCAATTGTTCCGAGCGCTGGGTCATGGCCCCATATTGGCCCACATTGACCTGCCTTTTAACCCCGCCCCCCGAATTTCGGGCAGAGAATTCTCCGCCGATACGGTTCGATTCAGCGTGAAGGGGGAGGCGGCGGGAGCGGGTGTGCTCCGCACCGTCCGATCACCTAGCGTTGATCCGATGACCGACTACGCGCCACCCGGGTCCGACCGGGACACGGACGACCCCGGGGGCCCGCCGGGGCGGCCCCCCACGTTCACCTCCTGGCTGCGCTCGCGCTCCGACGACGAGCTGACCGCCCTGCTGGACGCGCGCCCGGACCTGGCCCAACCGGTCCCCGCCGACATCGGCGCCCTGGCCCACCGCGCGACCTCGCGCAACGCCGCGCTGCGCGCCCTGGAACGGCTCGACCGGTTCACCCTCCAGGTCCTGGAGACCGTGGTGGCGCTCGGCGACGACCGGCTCTCCGAACCGGTGGGGGCCCCACCCGACGCGCTCGCGCACGGGCTCGGGCTGACCCCTTCCCACGGGCGCGGCGTCGAGCCGCTGGACTCCGCTCTGGAGACCCTGCTCTCCCTCGCCCTGGTCTGGCCGGACCGAGGCCGTCTGCGACCCGTCCAGGTCCTGCGCGAACTCCTGCCTCACCCCGCCCAACTGGGCCCGCCCGCGCGCGCCCTCCTCGCGGCGCTCCCGCACGACGCCGTCCGGCGGCTGGCCCGCGACCTCGTCCCGCACAGCACCGCCGACTCACCCGTGGAGACGGTCGCGACCGCGCTGTCCGACCCCGACCGTGTCCGCGCCCTGGTGGGGCAGGTCGGGGAGCCCGCCCGACGCCTCCTGGACAACCTCGCCTGGGGACCGCCCAACGGCACCGTCACCGACGCGCGCCGGGAGGTCGCCCTGGCCTCCGCCGCCTCACCCGTCGAGGAACTCATCGCCCGGGGACTCCTCGTGCCCACCGGCGACGACACCCTGACCCTGCCCCGCGAGGTGGGCCTGATCCTGCGCTCCGGAGTGCTGTTCCGCGAGGTCGAGACCGCCCCGCCCGGCTTCGAGGGGCGCCAGGTCCCGCCCGAGACCGTCGTCCGCGCCGCCGCAGGACAGGCCTTCACCGTGCTGCGCGCCGTCGACGAGCTACTGGAGCGCTGGTCCCGGGAGCCCGCCGCCGTCCTGCGCAACGGAGGGCTGGGCGTACGCGACCTGCGCCGGGCCGCGCAGGCGATGGACACCGACGAGGACACCGCCGCCCTGTACCTGGAGGTGGTCCGCGCCGCCGGGCTGATCGGCACCGACCACCGCCTCGCGGGCGAGTGGCTGCCGACCCGCGAGTACGACCTGTGGCGCGAGCGCGCCCCGGAGCGGCGGTGGCTGGTGCTGGCCCGGGCCTGGCTCGGCACGGACCGGGTGGCGGCCCTGACCGGTTCCCGTGACGCGGGCGGCCGCGTGCGCAACGTGCTCGGCCCCGGCATGGTGAGACCCGCCGCGCCGCAGGCCCGCCGCGACGTGCTCACGGAACTCGGCGCGGCCGAGCCCGGTCTGGCTCCCGACGACGACTCGCTCCGGGCCCGGCTGGCCTGGCGCCGCCCACGCCGCCAGGGCCCCGTCTACTCGGAGCTGGTCGGCTCCGCGCTCACCGAGGCCGCGGCCCTCGGCCTCACCGGCATGGGCGCGCTGGCCGAGCACACCCGGCCCCTGCTCACGCTCGACGAGGACGCCGACGACACCGCCGCGCGACTCCTCGCCGCCGAGCTGCCCCAGCCGTTGGACTACGTCCTCGTACAGGGCGACCTCACCGCCGTCGCGCCGGGGCCGCTCGTCGCCGACCTCGCCCGGGAGCTGGCCCTGGTCGCCGACGTCGAGTCCACGGGGGGCGCCACCGTGTACCGCTTCACCGAGGACTCCGTGCGGCGCGCCCTGGACGCCGGACGCGGGGTCTCCGACATCACCGGACTGTTGGAGCGCCACTCGCGCACCCCGCTGCCGCAGGCGCTGCGCTACCTGGTGGCGGACGCGGGCCGCAGGCACGGCAGGCTGCGCACCGGGGCGGCCTCCAGCTACCTGCGCTGTGACGAGCCCGCGCTGCTCGCCGAACTGCTCGCGGACCGCCGGGCCGCCGACCTCGAACTGCTGGCGCTCGCGCCGACCGTGGTGGTCAGCGGCCTGAACCGCGCGGCACTGACCGAACGCCTGCGCCAGCTCGGCTACCACCCGGTGGCCGAGACCGGCGACGGCACGATGCGGCTGGGCCGCCCCGAGGTTCGCCGCGCCGAACCGGAGCCCGTCTCCGCCGTCGAGGGCGCGCCGACCCCCGGGCTCACCCGCGCCGCCGTACGCGCGCTGCGGGCCGGGGACGAGGCCGCCACCGTCGCCCGCGTCCCGGTGTCGCTACCGGAGGGCGGCACCGCCGGTTCGCGTGCCTCCGCCGTCATGGAGGTCCTGGCGGGGGCGGCGGCCGACCGGCGCCGGGTGTGGATCGGCTACACGGACACCGACGGCCGCCAGGTCAGCCGGATCGTGGAGCCGTCCAGCGTGGACGGCGGCTTCCTCACCGCCTACGACACGACCCGGGACGCCGTCCACCGGTTCGCGGTCCACCGGATCACCGGGGTGGCCGAGCTCGCCGACTCCGACTGACCCGGCGCGCCCGCGGCCGCCGCGCGTCCGGGTATGGCCGACCGGCGCGCACCGCCGGGGACCGCTTTCCGGCCGGCCGGAGTCCGGGCCCGGGAGGGCCGAATGGCCGCCATCGGCCACGGACGACGGTCGACGCCGGGCGCGAAGCGGAGAAGATGGGAGGGTTGTGACGGCCGGAGCCAGTGATGGGAGGTAGGCGACGTGCGACCCGTCGGCCCGGGCGATCCCCGGATGATCGGGCCCTACCGCCTCACCCACCTCCTCGGCCAGGGCGGCATGGGACAGGTCTTCCTCGGCCGGACCAGGGGCGGGTGGGACGTGGTCGTGAAGATCATCCGCCCGGACCGCCTGCACGGCAGCGACTCCAGGAGTCCCGAGTACCGCGCCCGCTTCGCCCGCGAGGCCCGGGCGGCCCGCAGCGTCGGCGGTTTCTACACCGCCCACGTGCTCGACGCCGACCCCCTGGCCGAGCAGCCGTGGATCGCGACCGCCTACATCCCCGGGCCCACCCTGTCCCGCGCGGTGCGCGACGACGGCCCGCTGCCCCCGGCGGCCGTCCGCCTCCTGGGCGCGCGCCTGGCGGAGGGGCTGTCCGCCATCCACGCCTGCGGGCTGGTCCACCGCGACCTCAAGCCGGGCAACATCATCCTGGCCGACGACGGCCCCAAGATCATCGACTTCGGCATCGCCCGACCGTTGGACAACACGGCCATCAGCAGCACCGGCCGGGTCTTCGGCACGCTGTCGTTCATGTCCCCGGAGCAAGCCAGGGGCCGGGAGCTCTCCCCGGCGTCGGACGTGTTCTCGCTCGGCACGGTGCTCACCCTCGCGTCCACGGGTGTCAACCCGTACCGGACGGACAGCGCGCCCGCCACCCTCCTGCGCGTGGTGGACGCGCCGCCCCTGCACGCCCTGGAGGGGCTCCCGCCAGACCTGCGGGAGGTCGTCGCCGCGTGCTGGCACCACACGCCGGAGGAACGCCCCGCGCCGGACGACATCATCGCGCTTCTCCACCATGAGGAATCCGGCGCCGAGGAGCCCGGGCCGCCGGAGCCGACACGGGTCCCACCACCGGAGGAAGCGTCTCTCACGGTGGAGCGGACGACCGAACCGGATTCCGTGCCCGTACCACTGCCGCCTCCCGCGCCCGTCCCCGCCGCCGAAACCACCACCGACACCGGAGACACCGGCGACGGCAGCGACAGCGATGGGGACATCACCGGGGTAGGCGAGGAGCAGGGTGCCGCGCGGACCGGCGCAGCCGACACATCGGACGCGACCGGTCCAGGGCACACGACGACGACCGCGCCGCTTCCCGACACGGAACGGTCCGAGCCGGAACCCGAGCCGCAGGGAGACCCCCGTCCGGCCAGGGCCAGCCGTCCGGAGCCCCAGCTACGGCGAACAGCGCGGGTCCACACCACACGACCCGCCAAGCCCCGACCCGCACGCCGGGCCCTGGTCACCTCCTCGGTGGCGCTCCTGGCGCTCATCGGCCTCTCCCTCATCGCCCCCCTCGCCGGATTCCTGGACGGGCCCGCCCCGCACTGGCAGGAGGTACGGGAGGTGGCGTTCGCCCCCGACGCGACCACACTGGCGAGTGTCAGCCGAGACGACGTGCGGATCTGGGACGCCACGAGCGGCGCGGAGCTCCACACCGTCCCGGGGAGTACGGACACCGTCGGCTCGGCGACGTACGCGTCCGACGGCCAGACCCTCGTAACCACCGCGGGCGACACCGCCAGGATCTGGGGCCTCCCGCACGGCCGGGAGCTGGGCGTCCTCACCGGCCATGATGACGCCCTCACCTCCGCCGCGTACGCTCCCAACCGACGCACCCTGGCGACCAGCAGCAGGGACGGGACCGCGCGGATCTGGGACACCGAGAACCAGGAGTCGCGCCACGTCCTCCAAGGGCACGAGGGCGAGGTGACCTCCGTGTCCTACGCACCGGACAGCGCGACCGTGGCCACCACCGGCGCCGACGCCACCGTGCGTCTGTGGAGCGTCTCGACGGGCGAGGAACTCATGGTCCTCCGGGGGCAGGGGGCCGTGAACGGCGCGGTCTTCTCCCCCGACGGAGCGACGCTCACCGTCACCACTGCCAACGGCACCGCACGCGTTTGGGAGATCGAGAGCGGCGACCGACTCCACAACTTCCAGGGGCGCCGGGACATCGGCGTGGTCGCCTACGCACCCGACGGCGGCACCCTCGCCACCAGCGCCGTACCCGGATCGGACCAGACCGACAACGCCGTGCGCGTGTGGGACGTCGAGCGAGGCGAGGAGACCCACGTGCTCGAAGGGCACAGCGACACCGTCACGTCGGTGGTCTACTCACCGGCAGGCACCACCCTCAGCACCTCCAGCTCCGACGGCACCGTACGCGTGTGGGACACCCGCGACGGCGAGGAGCTCCACGTCTTCGGCCAGCACCGGGCCGCTGTCCTCGCGGCTGCCTACTCATCGGACGGCAGGTCCCTGGCGTCCGTCGGCCGCGACGGCGCCGTACTGGTCCGCCGGATCGACTGACCCGCGAGGCACGGAGCTCCGGAGGGCGGGAAGGTTAGAGTGGCGTAGGTCGATCACCGACAGCGAGAGACACCCCATGAGCAACGCACCGCTGCCCCCCGGAGCCTCCTCCCCCCGCGACCGGGCGCGCGAGGACCGCCTGCCCGAGGGCCGGGACCGGGCACCCGAGCGGGAGCGCGACGACGAACGGCGGGGCCCGGCCGGTTCGACCGGCGGCGCCAACAGCTCCACGATGGCGCTCATCCTGCACGCGGTGACCGCCCTGTGCTGCATGAACTGGATCTTCGGGATCGCCGGGATCACCTTCGCGGTGCGCGCAGCGCACGCCCGTGACCGGGGCCGCCCGGACCAGGCCGAGGTGCTCACCCGGTACTCGTGGTACTGCCTGGGCGCGGCGGGCGTGATGTTCTTCGTGATGCTGGTGCTGACCTTCGTAATGTTCACCCAGGCGGGGAACTGGATTCAGCAGATCGTCCCCGTGGTCAACTTCTGACCCCGGATTGGGGCAACGCGTACGGGTTCGTCCGCGTCCCACCCGAGTGGTGCGGGTATGCGACCCACAGGACCGGTGCGCGACGCGAGGGGGACCGAACCAGCGGTGAACGGCGACGGTAGTGATCCGAGGGCGTTCTGGGAGCGGGGGCGGGCCTCCGTCCCCGGTTCGGGGTTGCCCGCCCGTGTGCCCGCACCGCAGGGTCCGGGGGCGCCCACGCGGCCCGGACCGTCGCAGGGACCGGCCCCGGCCGCTCCTTCCGGCGGGCGCCCGCGGCCCGTGTACCCGGCGCCCCGGCGCGGCCTCCCGGCGGGGCCCGCGCGCCCCTGCGGCCCGCCGCCGCGTGTGGGCGGGGCCGTCGCGGCCCTGCTCGTGGCGGTGGGCACCCTCGTGGTCCCGGTGCTCGGCCTCGCCCTGGGCCTGTGGTTCTTCGTCCTGTTCTCCAACGTCCCCGGCATCGTCCTGGGCGTCCTGGCGCTGACCAAGATCCCCGACACGGACGAGGTGGAGCGGTTCATCCGCTACACGTGGGCGAGCACCTTCGCCTACACGGCGTTCTCGGTGGTGATCCTGTTGCCGGTCATGGTGATCACGGTCCTCTTCCTCTATCTGGGCGTCTGACCGGACCGCCCCGGGCGGCGGTCCGGGCGTCCGACCGCGCGAACCCCGGCCCCCGTTCCGCGTCCGACCCGAGACGAGCCCCGTTCCCGGGCATGATCGGAGGGGTTCCCGTGTTGCACATGGGGCCACCCCGTCCCCCGTGCCAGTGCCCGTACCCGCCGGAAGGCTCCGCGTGTCCTGCCTGATCGTCCAGTCCGACAAGACCCTCCTCCTCGAGATCGACCACGAGCTCGCCCCGGAGTGCCGCCGTTCCATCGCCCCGTTCGCCGAGCTCGAACGGGCTCCCGAGCACGTGCACACCTACCGGATCACGCCCCTGGCGCTGTGGAACGCGCGCGCCGCCGGACACGACGCCGAGCAGGTCGTGGACTCCCTCCTGCGCTTCTCCAAGTTCCCGGTGCCGCACTCGCTGCTGGTGGACATCGCCGAGACCATGGACCGGTACGGGCGTCTGCGGCTGGTGGGCGACCCCGTGCACGGCCTGGTGCTGGAGTCCTCGGACCGCGCCGTCCTGGAGGAGGTCGTGCGCGCGAAGAAGGTCAAGGGCATGTTGGGCGAGCGGATCGGCGACGACTCGGTCTCCGTCCACCCCAGCGAACGGGGCAACCTCAAGCAGGCCCTGCTGAAGATCGGCTGGCCCGCCGAGGACCTGGCCGGATACGTGGACGGCGAGGCCCACCGCATCGACCTCGCCGACGGCGACTGGGAGCTGCGGGGGTACCAGCGGGAGGCGGCGGAGAGCTTCCACGCGGGCGGTTCCGGCGTCGTGGTGCTCCCGTGCGGCGCGGGCAAGACCATCGTCGGCGCCGCCGCGATGGCGATGACCGGGGCGACGACCCTGATCCTGGTGACCAACACCGTGTCGGTGCACCAGTGGAAGTCCGAGCTGCTCAGGCGCACCTCGCTGACAGAGGACGAGATCGGGGAGTACTCCGGTACCCGCAAGGAGATCCGGCCGGTCACCATCGCCACCTACCAGGTGATGGCGGCGCGGCGGAAGGGCGTGTACACGCACCTGGAGCTGTTCGACGCCAAGGACTGGGGCCTGGTCGTCTACGACGAGGTGCACCTGCTGCCCGCGCCGATCTTCCGGATGACCGCCGACCTCCAGGCCCGTCGCCGCCTCGGGCTGACGGCCACCCTGGTGCGCGAGGACGGCCGCGAGGGCGACGTGTTCTCGCTGATCGGGCCGAAGCGCTACGACGCGCCGTGGAAGGACATGGAGAACCAGGGGTGGATCGCCCCGGCGGACTGCGTGGAGGTGCGCGTGGACCTCACCGAGTCCGAGCGGCTGGCGTACGCGACCGCCGAGCCGGAGGACCGGTACCGGTTCTGCGCGTCCACGGAGACCAAGACGGACGTGGTGCGGCGGATCGTGGAGGGCCACCCCGAGGAGCAGGTCCTGGTGATCGGTTCCTACATCGACCAGCTCGACGAACTGGGCGAGCGGCTGGGTGCGCCCGTGATCAAGGGCGAGACCCGCAACAAGGAGCGGGAGCGGCTCTTCGACGCGTTCCGAGCGGGTGAGCTGCGCACGCTGGTGGTCTCCAAGGTGGCCAACTTCTCGATCGACCTGCCCGAGGCCGGGGTCGCGGTGCAGGTGTCGGGGTCGTTCGGGTCACGGCAGGAGGAGGCCCAGCGACTGGGCCGGGTGCTGCGCCCGAAGGCGGACGGCCGCACCGCCCGGTTCTACGCGGTGGTCGCCCGGGACACCCTGGACCAGGACTACGCCGCGCACCGTCAGCGGTTCCTGGCGGAGCAGGGGTACGCGTACCGGATCGCGGACGCGGGCGACCTGCTCGCGGGCGAGGAGTCCTGACCGGGGAGGCGGGTCCCCGTTCCGACTGGTCGGGACGGGGTCACAGGGACGGCAGCACGCCGATCACGTAGGTTCCGGCGGCGATGCCCCAGGCGATCAGGGAGTAGCTGAGGGTGCGCGTGCGCAACAGCCGGTCGCCCCGTACCGAGGGCGCGGTGAAGGCGGCCACCAGCAGGGCGAGGCCGAGCAGCGCGGGGATCACCGAGGCCAGCGCGAACAGCTGGGACTGGGCGGCGCACGCGGCGTAGCCGGGACTGCCGGGATCACCACAGAACACGTCGTCCCCCGATCGGATCGTTCATGCGGTCGTACTCCCCCGACCGTACCGTTTCGGCGGGGCCGGATCGCCTGTGCCCGGGGCCGGATACCGGTGGTGACCGGCCGACCGGGGACGACCGAACCGCGTTCCACACCGGGGTGACCCAGGCCACCATCAGACCTTTACACGGGACGTCTCCGTGTCCAATCATGAGGGCAGGACACCCTACGGAGGTACCCCCATGACCGAGGCACCGGCCGTCCGGCCCCGCGACGGCTTCCACTCCCTGCGCGGCGGCGGACTCAACTGGGACTCGCTCCCCCTGAAGCTGTTCGCCAAGGGCAACGCGCGGTTCTGGAACCCCGCCGACATCGACCTCTCACAGGACGCCGAGGACTGGGCGGGGCTCGACGAGCGGTCCCGCACCCGCGTCCTGCGGCTGTGCGCCCTCTTCGTGGCGGGTGAGGAGGCGGTCACCGAGGACCTCCAGCCCTTCCTGCGCGCCATGGCCGCCGAGGGCCGCCTGGGCGACGAGATGTACCTGACGCAGTTCGCCTTCGAGGAGGCCAAGCACGTCCAGGCCTTCCGCCTCTGGCTGGACGCGATCGGCGTCCGCGAGGACCTGCACGGCCACGTGGACGCCAACCCCGCCTACCGCACCCTGTTCCACGAGGAGCTTCCCCGTTCCCTGGAGGCGCTGCTGGCCGACCCCGGGCCCCGCAACCAGGTACGGGCCTCCGTGACCTACAACCACATCATCGAGGGGTCCCTCGCCCTCACCGGCTACTACGCGTGGAACCACGTGTGCACCGTCCGTGACATCTTCCCCGGCATGCGTCGGATCATCCGGCTGATCGGGGCCGACGAACGCCGCCACATGGCGTGGGGCACCTTCACCTGTCGGCGTCACGTGGCCGCCGACGACCGCAACTGGGACGTGGTGCGCGAGCGCCTCGACGAGCTGCTCCCCCACGTCATGGGCACCGTCAGGGACGGTGACCTGCCCTCGGACGACCCGGCCGTCCAGCGCTTCGAGCTCCCGCCCGGGAAGCTCCTGGAGTACGCGGGCGACCGCGCGTTGCGGCGGTTGGGCGCCATCGAGTCCGCGCGCGGGGTGCCGCTGGCGCGGATCGACCTGGACGCCTCGCCGGAGGAGCTGGAGGAACGGTTCGGCGAGGAGGACCGGGCCGCCATGGCCCGGCTGGAGGGCTGAGCGCCCCCGTCGGCGCGGTCGGCCCCTCGCCACGGGCACGGCGGCGGACCGGGGCCGCGTGGACGAGGACGGGACCGCGCCGGGGTCACTTGCCCTCGCGCAGCACCAGGTCGATGGCGATCGCCGACGCCACCACCAGGGTGCGCAGCGGTTCCGGAAGCGAGGGGTAGCGGTGGTGCAGCGCGTAGCTGTCCGCGGCCGTGAAGAGCTCCCCGAGGTCGGGCAGCCTGCGGTCGACCCGGGCGACCTCGTGCCCGTTGTGGTCGTTGATCCGGAAGTCACGGCCGACGAGGTCGCCCTCGATCACCCCGACCTTGCGCTTCCACCCGTCCAACAGGGTGAACTGGGAACCGAAGAACTTCAGGTCCTGTTCGATCGTGCCCACCGGCCGGCCGTCGGGCAGGCTCACGCTGGTGGTCGCCGTCATCCACGACCAGTGCTTGCGGATCACCAGCCGGACGGCGCCGTTCAGGTCGGTGACGTGCACGAGCCGCTCGAAGCCCCCGGTGCTGCGGGACAGCTGCCGCAGCACCTGCACGCCCCCGCTCGCGCCCTGTTCCCGCGCCCACCCGACCTGCCGGCCGAAGGCGTCGAAGACCTCGTAGTCGGAGAGGTCGACCATGAAGCGCTTGGGCTGGCGGACCAGGAGGGGATTGGCGGTGAAGATGTCCATGGTGAGCGATCCTAGGACGCGTCCTCCACGCGCCAGAGCTCGCGTCTGCCCCTTTCGGCCTCCAGCGCGATCCGGCCGAAGGGCTCGGACCTCCAGTCTCCCCCGCTCCGGTGGTTGGCGTACAGGACCTCGCCCTCCCGGGAGAGCACGTACACCGAGTCCGCGAGGTGGTGGGTCTCCAGGAACTCGACGGTGTTGGGCACCCCCAGGTAGAAGCGGTCGTGGTGGATCTCCGGCAGCCAGCGGCCGAACCCCTGGTCGCGGGTGGCGCGCCGGTGGCGGTCGGCGATCGCGAACCGGCTGTTGGAGGTGTGCGTGGCCACGAAGGCGACCTCGACCCGGTACCCGGCCTCCCGGAAGCCGAGGACCCAGGCGGCCGCCCAGTCCGCCCGGCCCAGGGGGTGGCTGCACACGACGTCGTAGCGGCCGCCGCGCACGTGCTCCATGGCCCGCTGGTGCAGTCCGCCGACCTGCCCGGACACCGCCGTGGACGCGGCCCGGTCGTCGGCGGTCATGGCCCACTCGTAGTCGGGGGAGAGCCGCAGCAGGTCGTCGCCGTCGTAGCTGACCGTCCCCCGGGGAAGGACCGGCAGCACGAGGCGTTGGAGGGTGGACTTGCCGGAACCGGGCTGACCGCCGAGGAGCAGCAGACGGGGCCGCTCGCGCGGGGTCCCGGTGAGCCGTTCGCGCAGGGCGAGGTCGAAGAGGGCGTCCAGGTCGGCGTCGCCGAGTTCGCGGCCCAGCGCGCCGGGGTCCGCCCCGTCCGGAGGTCGTACGGGGGCCTCCCGGAGCCCGGCGACGAGGTCGGGCAGGTCCGCGTTGACACGGGCGACCTCGTCGGGGCCGAGGAAGGGGAGCAGTGCCTCCTCCGCCAGCAGGCGCCCGGCGCGTTCGACCAGTGCGGGGTCCGCGTCGCCTCGGGCGAGGCAGGCGCCGATGGCGGCGCTGTAGAGGTTGTAGGCGCGTTCGCGCTCCTCGCGCTGGTGTGCGGTCTGGGGCGGCACACCGCCGCAGGCGCTCTCCGCGAGGAGGGGGAGGACCTCGTCCTCCGGGTGCTCGGCGGAGGGTTCGGGGCCCGCGCCGGGCCCGGTTCCGGAGGGGGAGGGTGTCATGTTCGTCCGCTCTCGCCGTGGCCCGGTGGGGGGGTGGGGCCGGGGGTGTACGCAACCGACTACCCGTCGAGGTTAGTGGCTCAGGTCACCTGTGGACGGCGGTTCCCGGCCGGAGGCTCCGGCCTAAAGTGGCCACATGTCCACGAACTCCGTTTCCCCCTCCTCCTCCGTCATCGAGGCCCTGGCCTGGGTCCACGTGCGCGACGGCCGCCTGCTGTGCGTGCGTTCGGAGGGCAAGGACCTCCTGTACATCCCGGGCGGCAAGCGCGAACCGGGCGAGACCGACGAGGAGGCGGTGGCCCGCGAGACCCTGGAGGAGGTCAGCGTGGTGCTGCGCCCCGGAACCCTCTACCGGGTGGCCGAGATCGACCAGGAGGCGCACGGCCAGGCTCCGGGTACCCGGGTCCGGCTGATCTGCTACGGCGGCGAGCACGATGGCGAGATCACCCCCGCGAACGAGATCGACGAGGCCGTGTGGATCTCCTACGAGGAGCGCCACCGGTGCGCCCCGGCCGTGCGGGACCTGGTCGAGCTGCTGCACACCCGGGGCGAGCTGCCCTAGCCGCCGCCTCGGGGCCCGCGTCCGCCGGTGTCCCTCGATTTCCGGTGTCCCCTCGATCGCCGGGGAGAGGCACCACGGTTGCGGGAGCACCCGTCCGGTCGCCGTTCGGTGCACGTCGGCCACCGCCCCCGTGCGCCCGGTCGGAGCCGTCCGGCCCCCGACCGGGCTTGGAGTTCAGGACGCCGTCCGCCCCGCCGCGCCCGGGTCGGGCACCTGACCGGCCCAGGTACCGGTGTCGCGCAGGAACAGCATCGCGACGGTGACACCGAGCGCGAACGGCAGCAGGAAGACGGTGCCCATGACCGTCTCCATGCCCCGGACCTCGAACAGGTCCCAGCTGAGGAGCCCCTGGGCCGCGACCTGGAAGGCCAGGTGGAACCCCACGCAGGCCCAGACGTTGCCGGTGATCACGCGCAGGCAGCCCAGCACCACACCCATGCCGAGGAAGAGCGGCAGCCGCTCGGCGAGGACGTCCCACCCACCGGTGAGGACCCACAGACCGGTCCCCCACAGCGTGAACAACGCCGCCTGCGCGAGCAACGCCACCCAGGCGGACACCACGGTGTTGAGGTTGCGGAAGAGGTACCCGCGAAAGATCAGCTCCTCCGGCAGCGCCTCGTAGAGCAGCACCAGGACGGTGAGGACCGCGAGGGACAGCACGATCTCCGTCAGGGGCGCTACCGGGGTGATCGAGACCCCCAGAGCGAGGGCGACCCCCAGGCCCACCACCGCGGGCAGCAGCCAGGACAGCGCTCCGACGAGCAGCGGCCACCAGGCCTCACGCGGACCGGTCAGGCGCAACCCCGACCACGGACGGCGGTCGAGGAAGCGGCGGGCAGCCCACACCAGCGCCGTTCCGAGGACGGCCACGACGACGGCGTTCGCCCAGTGTCCGGCGTTGCCCCCGCCCGCCGGTTCGGGGAACAGGCCGTTGGCCAGGAGCAGCGCGGACCACAGCAGGACGGCTCCGGCGGTGACCGCCACCACGCGGACGGGAAGGCTCGGACGGGCGGACCCGACCTCACGGGAGGAGGTGTCGTTCATGGGTCCAGGCTCTCGCTCCGCCCCCGACGGACGCCATCGGGGAACACCCGGAGAGCCCCCTGAAACGGGCGGCACCCGCCCCTGAACGCCTCGTGGTCGAACGCGAGAAAACCAGTGGCCCGCTCCGACTCCGCTGGATAGGTTCGGTAACCGTGCGCGCACTACCCCAGCCTCCGGGTGACCCGGACCACCGCTCCGCCGACCGCTTCCTGATCTGGATCGCCCGCAAGGAGTGGCGTTCCCTCCTGTGGGCGTCGGCGACGGTCTCCGTCACCCTGCTGAGCGCCGTCCTGGTCTCCCACCTGCTCGGCGCGGCCCTGGACTCCGGGCTGGACGAGGGAGGCACGTCCGCCCTCCTGTACTGGTTCGCGCTGATCGCCGCGTGCGGCCTCGCCTCGGCGGCCACGATCCCCCTGCACGAACGCTCCGCCTCCTTCAACTGGTACGCCACCGCGTACCGGACGATCCAGCTCGTCACCCGTCGCGCGTCCCGGCTGGGCCCCACGCTGACCCGGCGGCTGCCGAGCGGTGAGGTGGTGGCGGTCGGCACCGACGACATCGAGCAGATCGGCGAGTTCTACGAGCGCTCCAACATGCTGGTGGCGTCGCTGGTCTCCATCGTGGTCGTCGCCTTCCTGATGCTCTCCTCGCACGTCGTCTTCGGAATCATCGTGCTGGTGGCGGTACCGCTCATCATCGCGGGCATGGTCCCCCTGCTGCGTCCGCTCAACCGGCGCACACACGCGCACCGCGACCGGCAGGCCGAGCTCACGACGCGCGCCACCGACCTGGTCTCCGGCCTGCGGGTGCTGCGCGGGGTGGGCGGTGAGCGCACCACCGGCGAGCGCTACCGCGCCGAGTCCCAGCGGGTGCGCGCAGCGGGAGTCCGGGTGGGGTGGATGGACGCCGCCCTGGAGGCGGTCCGCACCCTGTATCCGGGCCTGCTGCTGGTGGGGATCGTCTGGTACGGCGCCCGACTGGCGCTGGTCGGTGAGATCACCGTGGGTGAGCTCGTCGCCTTCTACGGCTACACCGGCGCGCTGGCGGCCTCGGTCCGCTTCGTCATGCTGGTGAGTTCCTCCCTGGTCTCCGCGCGGGTCGCCGCCGCCCGCGTGGTGCGGGTGCTGGGTATGGAGCACGACCTCACCGACCCCGAGGTCCCCGCCCCGGCCCCCACCGGCCCGTACGACCTGCGCGACCCGGCCAGCGGTGTGCTCCTGGCGCACGGGCGGGTCACCGGCGTGGTCTGCGCCGACCGGGCCGACGTGGGTCCCCTGGTGGAGCGGCTGGGCCGTTACCGGGACGGCGGCGCCGAGCTGTCGTCCGTCCCCCTGGACCGGCTCCCTCTGAGGGAGGTGCGCCGCCGCGTGCTGGTCGCGGGCAACGACGCCCACCTGTTCTCCGGGCGGCTGCGCGACGAACTCGACCCCCGCGCCGACCACACGGACGGGGGCGTGACCGCCGTGCTGCGCGCCGCGTCGGCGGAGGACGTGCTCGCCCAGTCCCCGCTGGGTCTGGACGTCGAGCTCACCGAACGCGGCCGCGAGTACTCCGGCGGTCAGCAGCAGCGCCTCCGGTTGGCCCGCGCCCTGCTGAGCGACCCCGACGTGCTGATCCTCGTCGAACCCACCTCGGCTGTGGACGCCCACTCGGAGGCGGCCGTCGCCGAACGCCTCCGGGGGGTTCGCGCCGACCGCACCACCGGTGTGGTCACCACCAGCCCCCTGCTGTTGGACCGGGCCGACCACGTGCAGTTCCTCGTGGAGGGCCGTGTGGTGGCCGAGGGCGCCCACCGGGACCTGCTCCGCACCCACGACGGCTACGCCGCCACCGTCCTGCGCACGACGCTGGAGGAGGAGAAGGTATGACCCAGACCAGCGACCCCCGCACCCGCGCCCCGGGGCGGTCCCCCGCACCGCCGACCGGTCACGGCACCGGCACCACGCGTCCGGGCGGTCCGCCCACCGCCCCGGTCGACCCGTCCGCCCTTCCCGTGGCCTCCACCTCGGCGGTGTGGCGCAGGCTCCGTCTCGCGGGCCGCGAGCACGGAGTGCTCCTGTCCCAGGTGGTGGCGTTGTACGCCCTGGCCACGGGTGCGGCTCTGGTGGCCCCGTGGGTGCTCGGGCTGATCGTCGACGCCGTCCGCGAGGGCACCACCCCGGGACGCGTGGACGCCATGGCCGTGGTCATCGTGGTCTCGCTGCTGGCGAACGCCGCCCTGCTCCTGGGCGCGGTGGCCCAGTCGATCCGGCTCGGTGAGGGGCTGCTGGCCGAGCTGCGCGAGGAGTTCGTCCGGGCGGTCCTGCGGCTGCCCCTGGGAACCGTGGAGCGCGCGGGTACCGGCGACCTGGTCGCTCGGACCGGCCGCGACATCAACGCGCTCAACTACATGGTGCGCGACTCGGTGCCGCAGATCGCGACCGGCGTGGCGACCGTCCTGGTCATCCTGGTCGCCCAGGCGTTCCTGCACCCGGCGCTCCTGCTCGCGTGGGTGCCGTCCGTCCTGGTGATCTGGGTGAGTACCCGCTGGTACGCGCGGCGGGCCCCGGACGGGTACCTCGCCGAGATGGGCACCTACTCCCGACTGACGCAGGGCGTGAGCGACACCGTGGAGGGGGCGCACACCCTGGAGGCCCTGGGCCGACAGGAGTGGCAGGACCTGCGCACCGACGCCGACGTGCACCGCGCCTACCTGGCGGAGCGGTACACGCTCTGGTTGCGGACGGTGTGGTATCCGCCGCTGGAGTTCTCGTACATGTTCGCCTCGGCGACGACCTTCCTGGTCGCGGGTCTTCTGCACACCCAGGGAGAGATGTCCCTGGGACAGATCGCCACGGCGGTGTTCCTGACCGTGCAGATGGCCCGCCCCCTGGAGCACATGATCGACCAGATCGACAACGTGATGGTGGGATTCACGGCGCTGCGCCGCCTACTTGGGGTCCAGGACACCGAGGAGCCCGTGCGTCCGGCGGCCGGTTCCGGGGGCGCCCCCGGAACCGGCGGAGCCGACACCGGCGAACCGGGTGCCGTGGAGATCCGCGGCGTCCGGTTCGGCTACGTCCCCGGCAAGGAGGTGCTGCGCGGGGTGGACCTCGACCTGCGCCCCGGCGAGCGGCTCGCCATGGTGGGCCCCAGCGGTGCCGGGAAGTCCACTCTCGGCAAGCTGCTGGCCGGGGTGTACCTGCCGGGGTCCGGGACCGTGCGCGTGGGTGGCGGGGACCTCGCGGCGTCGACCCCCGAGGAGCGTCGTGAACGCGTGATCCTGCTCAGCCAGGAGAGCCACGTGTTCCGGGGCACGGTCGCCGAGAACCTCGCCCTGGCGCTGGAGGACGAGCACGTGGACCGCGACCGGTTGTGGCGAGCCCTGGAGGCGGTGGACGCCGACTCCTGGGTGCGGGCGCTGCCGGAGGGGCTGGACACCCGGGTGGGCTCGGGCCAGGAGGCCCTCGACCCGGCCCACGTGCAGCAGCTGGCCCTGGCCCGCGTGGTGCTGGCCGACCCGCAGGTCCTGGTTCTGGACGAGGCCACCTCGATGATCGATCCGCGTTCGGCCCGCAGGTTGGAGGGCTCGCTCGCCGGGGTCCTGGCGGGGCGCACCGTGGTGGCCATCGCCCACCGCCTGTACACCGCGCACGACGCGGACCGCGTCGCGGTGGTGGACGGTGGGGAGATCGTCGAGCTCGGCACCCACGACGAGCTCCTGGCCCGGGGCGGTTCCTACGCCGCGCTGTGGCACGCCTGGCACGGCGAGGGCTGAGTCCGCGGGGCCCGGGGGCCGGGGACCGCACCGGCACCGACCCGCCGAAAACCGGTGGACACGGCGTCCCCGTCCGGGTGACACTGCGCGGATGACCACCCCGGATATTCCCCCCCTGTACCGCGACGTCGACTTCAACGGCCCGCTCAACGACGAGCGGGCCGTCCGGCTGATCCGCTCCCTCGGCCCGCTGGAGGGCCGCCACCTGGTGGACATCGGCTGCGGCTGGGCCGAGCTCCTGCTGCGTGCGCTGGCCACCGCGCCCACCGCGACCGGCTTCGGCATCGACCTCAGCGAGGACTACGTGCGGTTCGGCCGCGCCAACGCCGAGGAGCGCGGTCTCGCCGACCGGGTCGAGCTGGTGGCCGGGGACGCGGGCGCGTGGCGGGGCGGGCGCGCGGACGTGGTGCTCAACATCGGTGCTAGCCACGTCTGGGGCGGCGACCCGGTGACGCACACGGCCAACGCCCTGGAGGCCCTGGCCGACCTGACCCGCCCGGGCGGCCGGGCAGTGTTCGGAGAGTGCTTCTGGAAGCGGCCGCCGACCGACGCGGAGATGGCCGCCATGCCGTCCGTCCCGCGCGCGCAGCACCGCCCGCTTCCGGAGTTGGTGGACTTCGCGCTCTCCCACGGCTTCCGGCTGATCGCGCTGGCGGAGACCACCGTGGACGAGTGGGACGAGTTCGAGAACCTGCACGCGTTGGGCTGGGAGGACTGGCTGGCGGAGAACCCCGGTTCCCCCGACTTCGACGAGGTCCGCGACCGGGCCGACCGACACCGTCACGCCCGTGTGCACGGCCAGCGGGAGACCCTCGGCTTCGCCTACCTCACCCTCCTGCGGGTCTGAGGAGGCGTCCGTGCGGGCTCCGGCGGTGTTCCCGGAGCCCGCTCCCGACCGCGTGCGTTGGTGTGTGGGCACTCGGCGCCCAGGGTCGGGAGGTCACGGGAGGAGGGGCGGGCGGCACGACGGCGGCGGAGCGTCAGAAGAAGCGCAGGCGCTCGCGCTCCTGGCGCTCGGCGTTCTCCACGTACACGTGGCCGCCCTCGGCCATGACCGACTCCAGGTACGCGTACACCTGGAGCGCCCGGTTGATGACGTCGGTCTGGGTGTCACCCGTGGCGGCGACGGCCTCCTCCAGCGCCTTGGTGGAGCGCGCGGTGAGGTTGACGGTGACCCGCGCCGACGAACCGGCGGGCCTTCTCCCGGCCGGACGTCCCCGCCCCTGGGAGGAGTCGGTCAGTTCCGTTTCCGTGCTGTGGGACGACATGGCGCGACCTCGCTCTGTGACGTGACGACGGTGGGCTCGAACAGCGGGAAGACGCGTGGAACGCGGCCTCGCGCGAGGGCACGGAGCCGGAACCCACCGCTCGCCGACTCCGGCCATTCCCGCCCCCGATCCCGATCGCATCTTTGGTAAGGCTAAGAAGACCCTAACAGATGCCTGTCGTGAAGGGAAAATACATCTTCTCGCATCATGTTTGATGCATGAAAACAGCCTCCATGCTACGATCCCGGCGTGGACACTCGGCGCTCCGGCGTCATCGGCGCCTGCCCCGGACCCACCGGCCCGGGCGCGGCACCGCCCCCGTACGCCAACGTCTGGAGGTTCGTTCATGGGAGATCCCCGAGGCCGGCTCCCGCAGGAGCGGCAGGCTCGGGAAGACCGCGTGAGGGAGATTCGTCTGGACGACGAACCCCCGCGCGCGAGAGCGGACGTCGACATCGACCGGACCCCCTTCACCTACCGGATGGAGGCGGGCATCGGCTCGGGAGGGCTCTGGGCCCGGTTCAGGGCGAGGACCCGCGCGGGCTCAGCGGCGGAACGGGCCTCGGCCGCCCTCCTCGTCCTGGGCGGCACCGTCCTCCCCCCTCTCACACTCGGAGGCCTGGCCCACGTCGCCGGGGCTCCCGCCGCCGCCACTCTGGCGGTGGCCGGGGCGGCCTGGCTGGTCGCCACCCTGGTGGCCCTGCGCGTCACCGGGCCGCGGTGACGCCCCGGGAGCCCGCGCCCCGGGCCCGGGCCGCCCGTGCCCCCGGCGTCCGTCCGGATACGGTCGGCCCGTGAGCTCCATGGGACCCGTGACCTTCGCCGACCTGGACGAGGCCGCGCGCCGAGCCGGGATCACGCGGTTCTCGGCGGGCGCGATCGTGCACCGGAACGCGCGGAGTGAGATCCTCCTGCTCCGCCGCCGCGACGACGACACGTCCTTCCCCGGCGCGGAGAGCCTGCCCTCGGGCGGGGTCGACCCCGGGGAGACGGTCCTGGACGGCTTGGCCCGGGAGCTACGCGAGGAGATCGGTCGGCCCGGCGGGCCGCTCCCCCTGGACCCCTTCGTGACCTGGTTCGACTACGTGTCCCGGCACGGGTTCCCCAAGCGCCAGTTCACCTTCGCCCTCCCCCACGACGGCGCGGAGGTGGTGCTCTCCGACGAGCACACGGCGTACCGGTGGCTTCCCGCCGAGGAGTACGCGGCCAGCGACCTCACCCCGCAGGTGGGGGCGGCGGTCCGGGCCTGGCTCGACGCCACGGGCGCGGATCGCCCTCCCCGCCCCTAGACCCCCCGACCGGGCCCGCTCCGACCGGCGGATCGGGGTCGAGGTGGCCCTGGACCCCGAGCACCTCGTGAACTCTGGGACCTCGGCGGCCCGGTCACCCTTTCTTGGCCCGCCCTTGGGCGCGTCACCGGTGCGAACCGGGTACCGCCACCGTGCGCGGACCGCGCACCGGCAGCCGACGGGGGGACAGCATGACCACGGGACCCAACGCCGACACCCTGGTGATCTTCGGGGTGACCGGGGACCTCGCCCGCAAGTACCTCATGCCCGCCCTCTACCACCTGGCCACCCGGGAGGAGCCCCGCACCCGGATCGTGGGGGTGGCCCGCTGCGACTGGGACACCGAGACCCTGCGGCGCCGCACCCGCGAGGCCGTCACCGAGCACCTCGCCGAGACGGACTCCGAGCGCGGCACCACCGTCGACGAGGCGGCCCTGCGCTCCCTCACGGACCGGATGACCCTGGTCGCCGGTGACCTCAACGACCCCGGCACCTACGCGGACCTGGCCGCCCTCCTCCCCGAGGGTTCGCACACCGCCCACTACCTCGCGGTACCACCCGCCCTGTTCACGACGGTCGCCCGCTCGCTCGCGGAGGCGGGGCTGCACCGCGACAGCCGTCTGGTCGTGGAGAAGCCCTTCGGGCACGACCTCGCCTCGGCCCGCGAACTCCACCGGGCGCTCCTGGACTGCTTTCCCTCGGAGAGCCTGTACCTGGTCGACCACTTCCTCGGAGAGGAACCGATCCGCGGACTTCCGGTGACCCGGTTCGGCAACACCCTGTTGGAGCCCGTGTGGAACCGGACGTACGTGGACAACGTGCAGATCACCATGGCCGAGGACTTCGGGGTGGACGACCGGGGCTCCTTCTACGACGCCGCCGGGGCGGTCCGGGACGTGTTCCAGAACCACCTCCTCCAACTGTTCGCCCTGCTCACCATGGACGCCCCGGTGACCACGGGCGCCGTCGCGCTCAAGGACGAGAAGCTGCGTCTGCTGCGGGCCGTGCGCACCCTCGAACCGGCCGACGCCGTCCGGGGCCGCTACGACGGCTACCTGGACACGGAGGGGGTGCGGCCCGACTCCACCTCGGAGACCTTCTTCGCGCTGCGCATGTGGGTGGACAACCGCCGCTGGTCGGGGGTGCCG
>NZ_JBEYHA010000042.1:0-47691 GCF_040635075.1 Nocardiopsis sp. NPDC007018 | reverse complement strand
GTCACGACGGCGGGCTCCGCCCCCACGCCCGGAACCATCCTGCGCCTGCGGGAGAGTGGATTCCGGGTGGTGGCCACCGACGTCGACCCGGCCGCCCCCGGCCGCGCGTTGCCCTGCGCCGAAACCCCTCTGACCTCCCCTTTCCTTGGGCCGGAGCCGACCGCCGCACGTCCTTCGACGCCGTCCCCCTCCAGGCCGTCCGTGAGCCCGACCTCACAGAACCGGCTCTCCACCCGCTCGGACCTCGGGACATAGCCTTCCCATGGGGTGAGAATTTGCCCTATTCATCCCTTTTGTCCGATCCGTAGAGTGAGCCGGTCCCGAGCCCGCACCGCAGCTCGGAGCTCACTCGGCCCGGGAAGGAGACGCCATGTCCGCCGACGCGGCACCCACCGCGGTCTCCGGTAACGCCGGGAGGACCACCGACCGCCTGCTCGGCGTGCTGATGGTCTTCGCCGAGACCGAGGAGGCCACGGCGGCACAGGTCGCCGAGATCACCGGCATCCCGGTCAGCACCGTCTACCGCATGTTGGAACGCCTCTCCGCGAGCGGCTTCGTACAGCGCCGGGACACCGGTCCCGCGTACGGAGCCGGGCCCGTGGCGGTCCGGTTCGCCGAGCGGTACCGCAGCGGCGCGCTGGAACGCACCTCGATCGGCCCCCGGCTGGCACGGCTCTCCCACGAGTCCGGAGAACTGGCGGCCTTCATGGTGCCGATGGGCACCGAGGCCCTGTGCGTGGACGCGGTCGAGGGGGCCCGGGTCCTGCGCTGCTGCTTCACGCGCGGAGCCGTGCGGCCGCTGCTGCGCGGCGCCACGGCCGAGGCCCTGCTCGCCCACCTCCCCGAGTCCCGACGCGAGGAGGTGTACGCCGCCTACCGCCTGCCCGCCGCGCGGGTGCGGGACCTGGAGACGGCCCACCCCCTGGTGCGGGAGCGCGGGGTCGCGGTCAGCGAGAGCGCCCTCGACGAGGGCGTGTGGGGCGCGAGCTCCCCCGTGCTCGACGACTCGGGCGCCCTGAAGGGGGTCGTCACCGTGATGGCCCCGGCGGCGCTGACCGAGCGTCGGCGCCCCTACTACGTCCGCCTCGTCAAAGAGGCGGCGCGTGACCTGAGTGGAGGAACGATTTGAAGAGGGTGAATCCCCCCGTCTGGACCGGGCGCGACGACGGCCCCGGCTCCGGGCACCGGCGCTGGCACACCACCGTCCGCCCACTCGACGGCGCCGACCGACGCGGCACCGTGATCGTCGGTTTCGCCTCCGACGAGGGCGTGCGCAGGAACAAGGGCCGCACCGGCGCCGCCGAGGGCCCCGCCGCCCTCCGCCGGGCACTGGCGCCGCTCGCCCTGCACCGCGACGACGCCCTCTACGACGCGGGCGACGTCCTCGTGGACGACGGTGACCTGGAGGGCGGCCAGACCGCTCTCGGCTCGGTGGTGGCCTCGGCCATGGCCGACGGGCACTTCCCCGTCGTGTTCGGCGGCGGCCACGAGGTCGCCTACGCGAGCTACCTGGGCCTGGACGAGGGGCTGGGCGCGGACCGCACCCGCACCCTGGGCATCCTCAACATCGACGCCCACTTCGACCTGCGCGAGGAGCCCGAGCCCACCTCCGGCACGCCGTTCCTCCAGATCCACGAGGCCGAACGGGCCCGCGGCCGCGACTTCCGCTACGCCGTCGTCGGCGTCAACGAGGCCGGGAACACCCCCGTGCTGTTCGACCGCGCCGACCGGCTCGGGGTCGAGTACCTCACCGACGACCAGTGCGCCGCCCACCACATGGAGCGGGTGCTGGGGTTCGTCCGCTCGTTCGTCGACTCCGTGGACGACGTCTACCTGACGCTCGACCTGGACGCCCTGCCCGCGTGGGTGGCCCCCGGGGTGAGCGCCCCGGCGCCGCTGGGCGTCCCCGCCGAGGTCGTGCAGGGCGTGGTCGAGGCGGTCGCCGCCTCGGGCCGGCTGGCCCTGTTCGACGTGGCCGAACTCAACCCGTCGCTGGACGTGGACGGACGGACCGCGCGCGTGGCCGCGCGCATGGTGGACCGCGTACGCGCGGCCAGAGGGCGGAGCGCATGAACATCTCCCTGGACCTGATCCAGACCACGACCCTGGCCGCCGGTCTGCTGCTCCTGGGCGAGTTCGCCCGGCGCCGTATCGGCTTCCTCCAGCGGTTCAGCATCCCCGGTCCGGTCATCGGCGGCTTCGCGTTCGCGCTGGCCGTGCTGACCCTGCGGGAGACCGGCGTGGCCCAGTTGGAGCTGGACACCACGCTGCAAGAGCCCGCGATGATCGCGTTCTTCACCACCATCGGCCTGGGCGCCAGCGTGAGCCTGCTCCGCAAGGGCGGCAAGCTGCTGATCGTCTACCTGCTGGCGTGCTGGACGCTGGCGATCCTCCAGAACGTCGTCGGCATCGGCATGGCGACCGCCCTCGGCCTCGACCCGGTGCTGGGCGTGATGGCCGGGGCCGTCGCCCTGGAGGGCGGGCACGGGGCCGCCGCCGCGTTCGGGCCCACCGCCGAGGCGCTGGGCACGGACGGCGCCACCGCCGTCGCGGTCGCGGCCGCCACGTTCGGCCTGGTCGCGGGTGGTCTGCTGGGCGGACCGATGGCCTCCTGGCTGATGCGGCGCCACGGGGTGAAGGTGCCGTCCGCCGCCGAGGTCGGGAACGGTCCGGTCGAGGTGGAGGAGCGCGAGGAGCCGGTGGGTTACGGTCCCCTGGTGAACACCGCCGTGCTGATCGGCACGGTGATGGTCGCCGGGGTCGCGCTGGGCACGTGGTTCAGCGAGGTGACCGGGTTCGTGCTGCCCACGTACGTGGGGGCCATGATCGTGGCCGCGCTGGTGCGCAATGTCGGCGACCGGTTCGGGCTGCGCATGCACCAGGGCGCCCTGACCCTCGTGTCGTCGCTGTCGCTGGGCCTGTTCCTCACCATGGCCATGATGGGGCTGCGGATCTGGGAACTCTACGCACTGGCCCTGCCGCTGGTGCTGCTCCTCGCGGTACAGGTGATCGTGCTGCTGCTGTTCGTCGCCCTGGTGGTCTTCCGCGTGCTGGGCAAGGACTACGACGCCACGACGATGGTGGCGGGCATGGTCGGCCACGGTCTGGGCGGCACCCCGAACGCGATGGCGAACATGGACGCCTTGAACCGCCGTTTCGGGGTTCGTTCGGAGAAGGCCTTCCTGATCGTCCCGTTGGCGGGCGCGGTGCTGATCGACATCGTGGCGCTGCCGTGGATCGTGTGGTGCATCAACGCGGTGGCCTGACCGAACGTCGCCGCCGGGGCTCCGGGTCGTCGTCGACCCGGGGCCCCTCGTCGTTGCGGCGCCCGGCTCCCCCGGCGCCGCGCGCGGTGACCGGCCGCGGGCACTCCTGGCCCCCGTGGGGCGGTTACTCCAGGGCGGGCGGCCCCGGTGAGCGCTGCCGGGACAGCTCCGACAGCAGCCCGCCGAGCAGGGCGGTCTCCTCCTCCGTGCCGACGGAGACGCGCAGGCGCCCCGGGTATCCGAGCAGCGAGCACTCGTGCACCTGGACGCCGCGTTCGGAGAGCCACCGCTGGATACGGACGGCCTCGGCCGGGTCCGGGCACCGGGCCACGACGAAGTTGGTCCGGGTGCGCAGGACCTCGACGAACAGTCCCGAGGAGGCCAGGAGGTCCGCGAGGTGCTCCCGCCCCCGGACCACCCGGGCCCGGTGCCGTTCCAGGTAGGCGTCGTCGCCGATGGCCGCCGCCGCCAGGTGGAGGCTGACCGCGTCCGCCGAGTAGAACCGCTGCCGCTCCCGCAGCCGGGCCGCGAGCCGGGGCGGGGCGGCCAGTACGCCCAGGCGCAGTCCGGCCAGCCCCAACGACTTGGACAGGCTGCGGAAGACGCAGAGGTTGTCCCACTCCCCCAGGCGTGGGACGTACCCGGGCTCCTCGGAGAAGTCGACGTAGGTCTCGTCCACGCAGACGTAGTCGACGCGGTCGGGCAGCGCGTCCAGCCACGCGCCGGAGACGATCGTCCCGGTCGGGTTGTTGGGTCGGGCGACGAAGACGACCCCGTGCGGGCCGACCCGCTCCGGGCCGACCGAGGGCTGCCCGTCCTCGCCCAACGGCAGCCGGGTGACGGGCACGCCGTGGGTCTCCGGGCGCGTCCAGAAGGCGTCGAAGCCGGGGACCGTGCACCACACCCGGTCGGTGAGCGAGGTCAGCAGGTCGATGGCCTCGTCGACCCCGTTGGTCAGGACCAGGGACTCCGGCCGCACCCCCCAGTGCCCGGAGATCTCCGCGCGCAACCGGTCGCTCGCGCCGCGCGGGTACCGGTGCAGAGTGTGCTGGAGGGCGAGGAGCCGGTCCACCGCGGACGGGGGCGGGCCCAGGGGGGACTCGTTGGAGCTCAGCTCGGCCCCTCCGGGTACGGGCTCCCGGTCGGCCTGTGCGCGTGTCTCGATCAACGGGCCCCTCCGGCGTCGGCCCGCAGTCGGTACCCCAGCAGGAAGCCGGTGGAGTCGACGCGGGGGTCCGCGGTCCGCTGCCGTTCCACCTCGGCCCCCGCCTCCGTGAAGAGCTCGTGCCAGAACCGGTCCCGTTCCAGGCGCTGTTCGGTGAGGTAGTGCACCAGGAAGTAGGGGTTGTAGTAGGCCAGGGCCAGCCGGTGGGCCATCGCCGTGCGGTCGTCGATGCGGTTGTCGACCTCGATCACGATCCAGTGGGCGTCGGGACGGTGCGCGAACACCTCGCGCACGAGACCGACCACCGCGTCGCGGCCCCGCTGTTCGAGAAGTTCCTGGAGGACGAACGCGGAGACGAGGCAGACGGGGCCGGAGCCCAGGTCGAGTTCGGGGGCGTCCTCCGCCCCGGCCACCCGGAGCCGGACGCGGTCGTCCAGGCCGCGTCGGCGCATGAGCTCCTCCCCCGCGCGCACGCTGGCCGGTTCGGGGTCGACGCCGACCGCGGGCAGGCCGGGCAGGAGCTCCATCAGGTCGGCCAGGGAGCTTCCGTCCCCGCAGCCCAGGTCCACGACGGAGGCGAAGCGGTCGCGGACCTCCTCGATCAGGTCGACGATCACGGGGTAGGCGTCGTACTGGCTGATGCCGCAGCTGCCGACGCCGACGTCCAGCCCCGACCGGGTGGCGAAGCCCGCACCCTCGCGCAGGGTCTGGCCGAGTTGTTCGAAGGTCTGGGTGTAGCCGCCGACGAGGAGTTTGTACCAGGAGGAGAACACGGCGGTCTCCTTCGCCTTCTCCTCCAGGGAGAATACGCCGTCGTTCTCGCTCAGATAGCCCTCGTTCGCGAGATAGTGCAGCACCCCCTCCAGGCGTCGGGGCTGAAGGGAAAGGGATACGGACAACTGCTCGGCGGTTCGGGGACCCGCAGTGAGCTTTTCCTGGATTCCGGAATCCATGAACTGGTGGAGTACCTGCGCCAGAACGAAGTACCTGACTGGCTGCAAAGCCTCCACCAGCCTGATCTCCAGCCCGGATTTCATGGTTTCAGGCATGACGAATCCCTTCGCGATCATTGCGCGTGATGTGCCTGGACCCCGGTTCGGTTAAAGGCCCGGGTCGGCCGTGACGACGTGCAGTGCGAGCAGGACGAGGGCGAGCCCGCAGACGGCCTGGACCGTCCGGTACCACACGGGTTGGTGGAGGCGTCGGAGGGCGTGGTGAGCGAAGAGGGAGAGGGCTCCGAGCCAGGTCGCCACCAGGAGGGAGTCGACGAGGCTGAGGAGCATCATGGCGGGCATGGGCGCCCATCCCTGCGGAACGAACTGGGGCAGGACCGCGAGGAAGAAGAGTCCGGCCTTCGGGCTCAACAGGTCGGCGAGGAGCCCTTGCCGGAAGGCCTTGTACCTGGTGGAGGGGCGTGTGCGGGTGCGACTGGCGGAGGGCCGCCCGGCCGCCGGGGCCGGGTCGGGGGCGGGCTCCGCGGAGGGGGCGGCGGGGTCGGGGGGCGTGACGGGGTCGGGGGAGGGCCGGCGTTCGAGGGCCGTCCGCACCCCCAGGTAGGCGAGGTAGGCCGCGCCCGCGTAGCGCAGGACGCCCAGCGCGGTGTCGGAGCCCGCCACGAGCGAGGCGACGCCGAGCGCGGCGGCGAACCCCCACGCGAGCGAGCCGAGGGCGGCCCCCGCGGACGCGGCGAGCGCGGGGCGCGCCCCGTGCACGATGCCGTTTCTCAGGACGATCACCGTGGCCGGTCCGGGCGTGACGATGACAATGGCCGAGAATACGACAAAGGACACCAAAGCCTGCTGAGCGTCCATACCACTCGTTTCGCGAGGATGCTCATTCAGATACGCGCACACGCTATAACGCACCGTGAGAACAGACAAGAGACCAAGGCACGGTTTCTTCCCCGACCCGCCCGGGAAGCGCGTTTCGCATATGAGGGTTTCACGCCGATTAATGGAACAAGACGGCCATTTTAACCATCACACAACGCCGGACCGCCGACCGGCGGGGTGACCTCGGAGCCCCATTCGGGAAAAGCTGGCTGCCCAGGTACGACGCGGCCGCGCGACTTGCCGACCACCGATACCTCAGCGTGATATCACATGTGCTGACAGTAGCCATTCGGGCCTCGGTCGGACCTTCCGGTGCCGTCCGCGCTGCCCCCCCACGACCCCTGTGTCCACCCTCGACGTCTGTCCGGTGCCCGCTCCGCCGCACAGCACACCCCTGCCCCGACCCGGCGCCAGCGTGCCCGCAACCGTGGAGAAGACCCCGTGAGCCAGACCAGCCGTCCCCCGACCGCTCCGTCCCCCGAGGAGGCGCCGTGACACGAGAGGCCGTCGTCACCGGAATCGGGGTGGTCGCCCCCGGGGCGACCGACACGGCCGGGTTCTGGGAGATGCTCACCGCGGGGCGGACCGCGACCCGGGGCATCACCCTCTTCGACCCGACCGGTTTCCGCTCCCGGATCGCCGCCGAGGTCGACTTCGACCCCACGGCGCACGGGCTGGACCCGCACGAGGTCGAGCGCATGGACCGCTACACGCAGTTCGCCGCCGTCGCCACCGCCGAGGCCCTGGCCGACAGCGGCCTGTGCCCGGCCGACCTGCCGCCCTGGCGCCTCGGCGTGAGCATGGGGACGGCGGTCGGCGCGACCACCCGGCTGGACCGCGAGTACGCCACGATGAGCCGGGGCGGCGCCGACTGGGTCGTCGACCACCGCGCCGCGGGCCCCCACCTGGAACGGGCCCTGTCGCCGAGCACGCTCTCCGGGGAGATCGCCGAGCGGGTCGGTGCGCGCGGACCGGTGCGCACGGTCTCCACCGGCTGCACCTCCGGCCTCGACGCGGTCGGCTACGCGGCCCAGGCGATCGAGGACGACCTCGCCGACGTGGTGGTCGCGGGTGCCGCGGAGTCCCCCATCTCGCCCATCGCCATGGCCTGCTTCGACGCCATCAGGGCGACCTCGGACACCAACGACGACCCCGGGCACGCGTCCCGGCCGTTCGACCGGCACCGGAACGGCTTCGTCATGGGCGAGGGAGCGGCGATCCTCATTCTGGAGGAGGCGTCCGCGGCCCGCCGCCGGGGCGCACGCGCCCGGTGCCGGGTCGCGGGCTTCGCCAACCACGGCAACGCCTTCCACATGACCGGCCTGCGCCGTGAGGGGACGGAGATGGCCCGCGCCATCACGACCGCGCTGGACCAGGCGCGGCTTCCGGCCACCGCGGTGGACTACGTCAACGCGCACGGGTCCGGGACCGTGCAGAACGACCGGCACGAGACCGACGCGGTCAAACGCGCCCTGGGCGAACACGCCCGCCGGACCCCCATGACCTCCATCAAGTCGATGGTGGGGCACTCGCTGGGGGCGATCGGCTCCATCGAACTGGCCGCGTGCGTGCTGGCCATGGACACCGGGGTGGTGCCGCCCACCGCGAACCTGACCTCCCCCGACCCCGAGTGCGACCTGGACTACGTGCCGCTGACGGCGCGGGAACGGAGGGTCGACGTGGTGCTGTCCGTCGGCAGCGGCTTCGGGGGTTTCCAGTCGGCGGTCGTCCTGGACCGGGGAAGCGAGGTGCGGTCATGAGCCTGGTGATCACGGGACTGGGCGTGGTCTCGCCCTCGGGAACGGGAACCGACGGGTACTGGGCGGCGCTCTCCGAGGGCCGCTCGTCCATCGCACCGCTGACCGGCTTCGACACCGACGACTTCCCTGTCCGCCTGGGCGGCCGGGTGCGCGGCTTCGACCCGCACGAGCACCTGGACGGCCGCTTCGTCGTCCAGACCGACGCGTTCACCTGGTTCACGATGGTGGCCTCCCAGGAGGCGCTGACCGACTCCGGGTTCGACGTCGCCGCCGACCCCTACGCCACCGGGGTGCTGCTCTGCTCCGGCACCGGCGGCGGCGAGTTCGGCCAGCGCGAACTCGCCTCCCTGTACGGAAGGGGCCCCAGCCACGTCGGGCCCTACCAGTCCATCGCCTGGTTCTACGCGGCCAGCACCGGGCAGGTGTCGATCCGCAGCGGCCTCAAGGGCATGTGCGGCGTACTGGTGACCGACGAGCCGGGCATGCTCGACGCCCTCGGCCAGGCGGGTCAGGCACTGCGCCGGGGCGGCTCCGCGATGCTGGTCGGCGCGGGCGAGTCCGTGCTCGGCGCGCCCTACTCGCTGGCCTGCCAGGCGGCGTCTGGCGTGCTTGACGACGGCGACGACCCCGAAACGGCCTACCTCCCCTTCACCGAGGGGACCCGCGGCTACGTGCCCGCCGAGGGCGCGGCCGTCGCGTTCGTGGAGGAACGGGCGCACGCCGAGGCACGCGGGGCCCGGGTGCGCGCCGTCGTCGCCGGGCACGCGAGCGCCTTCGGCGGGGTCGGCGGCCTCGATCCCGGCGGTGAGGGCCTGCTCCACGCGGCCCGGGGGGCGATGCACCGCGCGGGGGTCGCCCCGGCCGAGGTGGACGTGGTGTTCGCCGACGCCCTGGGGGTGCCGAAGGCCGACGCCGACGAGGCCGCCGCCCTCCGGCTCCTCTTCCCCGACGGGGTGGCGGTCACCGCGCCCAAGGCCGGTTTCGGCCGGGCGCACGCCGGGGCGGGGGCTCTCGACGTGGCCGCCGCCGTCCTGAGCCTGGAGCACCAGACCGTCCCGCCCACCCCCCGGGTCCCCGACCCGCCCTCCGGACTCGACCTCGTGGTCCGAGTGGCCCGGCCCGCACGCCTTCGGCACGCGCTGGTCCTGTCCAGAGGGGCGGGCGGCGGGGTCTCCGCGGTCGTCCTCACCGGCCCGCACCACGTCTGACATCCGAGATTCGAGATCCGAGGAGAAGCATGGCGCAGGAACACGTCACGTTGGAGGAGCTGGTGGAGCTGATCTCCACCAGCGCCGGGGTCCGGACCGACGCGGAGACGGCGGCCGACCTGACCTTCGACGAGCTGGGGGTCGACTCCCTCGGCGTCCTCGGCGTCGTCGCCGAGATCGAGCGCAGGGTGGGCCGCAGGCTGGGCGCCGAGGCCGAGTTGTCGCCCTCCCCCAGCGCACTGATCGCCCTCGTCAACGAGGGCGCCCCTACTTCCGTGGAAAGTGTGTGATCACGATGGCCGTCGACGTCAGGTACAGCGTCGTCATCGACGCCCCCTACGACCTCGTCTGGGAGGTGACCAACGACGTCGCCTCCTGGCCCGACCTCTTCCCCGGTCACGCCTCCGTGGACGTGATCCACCGGGAGGGGGACACCGTCAGGTTCCGCATCACCAAGCACCCCGACGAACAGGGCCGCGTGATGACCTGGGTGTCGGACCGCACCACCTACCAGGACGCGGGCGAGGCCCGGGCCGTGCGGGTGGAGACCGGACCGTTCGACTACATGCACCTGAACTGGATCTACGAGGACCGGCCCGAGGGCGTGGGCCTGACCTGGCACTACCAGTTCACGAGCAAGCCGGGCGCGCCCTACGACGACGCCCGGATGCGGGAGCACTTCGACGAGAGCGCCCCGAGGGAGCTGGCCGGTATCAGGGACACCCTGGAGGCCAGGGCCCGGCAGCTGGCGGACGACCCGGTCTCCTGACCCCGACCGCCCCTTCGGGGGCCTGCGACCCGACCGGCCGCCATGACGGCGCCGGACGGGCGCGGCCCCCCGCGCGTCCCGGGGCTCAGGCGTCCGGGCGCCAGGTACCCCGCGCGACGTCGGGGACGAACCCCGCGAGGAGTTCGAGGGTGGCCGGGTCGGTGAGGTCGACCCGGCGGCCCTCCTGGGCGGACAGGTAGGCCGCCATCAGCAGCCGGGTGACGTCCCGGCCGTCGTGGAGGTCCTCCCTCGGCGGCTTTCCGTCGAGGAAGCGCTCGACCATGTGCCGGTTCTCCTCGGTGTACCCGTAGGTCGCGGCCTCGTCCGGCACCACCGGCATGAGTCCGCCCTCGGCGTTCTGCTTCTCCACGAGGTCCTCGCCGACCCCGCCGGCGATCTCGCGGCTGAGGAACACCCGCGACTCGGTGTCCAGGGTGTTGGAGGACATGGAGTACTCCGGGCCGAGGAGCTCGTAGCTGAGCCGCAGCCCCGCCCCGACGTAGCTCCAGGAGGTGGTCGCCTCGGCGATCACCCGGTGGCCGTCGCCGTTGACGTAGACCACGGTGGCCCGGGCGTAGTCCTCGGACGGGCTCCTGCGGTAGTCCACCTCCGGCCCGAACCGGCGGGCCAGCTCGTCCGCGTGGTGCGGCCGCGCCCACTTCAGGCACGCGATGGTGGCCTCCACGCTCACCGGCCGCAACCAGTCCCGGGCCCGGGTGCCGGGCGGGGTGAGCAGGTACCGGGACGCCTCAACGCTGTGGCACATCATGTCGTTCAGGACCCCGCCGCCCTGGTGCTCGCCCTGCCAGAACCACGCCCGGTGGGGTCCGCTGTGCTCCTCGGCGCACCGCGCGAGGTAGGGGGAGCCGGACGCGGAGGCGCCGCGCGCCCACACGAGTTCGTGGGCGCGCGTCACTCCGGGGGCGAAGACCTGGTTCTCCAGGTAGCCGTGCAGCAGCCCGGCGTCCTCCACCAACCGCAGGACCTCCTCGGCCTCGGCGACGGTACGGCCCAGGGGCTTCTCGATGGCGACGCCCCGCAGCTCGGCCCGGCCCGACGCGACCTCCTCGCAGATCGCCCGGACCGTCTCCACCCGCACGTGGTTGGGGGTGGTCACCCACACCGCCTGGACGGCGGGGTCGCGCACCATCGCGCGCACGTCGTCGTAGGCGGCGGGGTCGCCCACCCGCAGCTCCCGGGCCAGGTCCGCGACCTGGCCCACGGTCTCCGCCGTCCGGCCGCACACCGCCACCACGTCCGCGTCGCGCACGCCCCGGAAGGAGCGGGTGTGGAAGTCGGCGATGAACCCGCTGCCGACGATGCCGACGCCGAGCCGACCGTTCACTGAAGTCACGTTGGAGTCTCCCCATCGAGTTGGTGGTGCGAAGGTGTGGCGGGCCGCGACGGCGCGGGGGGTGTCCGCGTCACGGCCCCGAGGGTCAGGCGCGCAGGTGTCTCTGGCGGCCGTAGGCGGTGAGCACGACGATCAGCACCAGCCCGAAGAGGATCTGGCGCGGCGCGTCGCCCCACTCGCCACCGCCGATCTGCATGGTGCGCAACAGCGCGCTCAGGACGGTGAGCAGGACGGCGCCCACGACGGTGCCCAGGTAGCCGCCGACCCCGCCGACCAGCGCGGTCCCGCCGATCACGACGGCGGCGACGCTGTTGAGCATGTAGTCGGAGCCCAGGTTCGTGTAGACGTTCTGGGAGTAGCCCAGGAGCAGCAGCCCGCCCACCCCGGCGAACAGGGACGAGAGCACGTAGGCGCTGAACCGGACCGCCGAGGGGTTCACGCCGGACAGGTGGGCGGTGGTCCGGTTGGCACCCACCGCGTAGAGCCGCCACCCGAACGACGTGCGCCGGAGCAGCCAGACCACCACGACCGACAGCGCCAACCACAGCCACAGGACCCCGGGGATGCCGAACACGGTGTCGCCGGTGACCAGCTGGTTCAGTAGCGGCGCCGCCGAACCCTCGGGGCGGCCGCCGGTGTAGAGCCTGATGAACCCGGCCACGACCGCGATCATGCCGAGGGTCATGACGAGCGGGGGCACCCGGAAGACCAGGACTCCGATCCCGTTGACCACGCCGATGACGCAGGCCGAGCCGAGGGCGATGAGCACCGCGAGGAGGAATCCGTCGTTGGAGCCGTCCATGAAGCGGGAGGCCACGATCGCCGACAGTGTCGCGGCCGAGCCGACGGACAGGTCGATGCCCTCGCCTCCGGCGATGATCACCAGGGTCTGGCCGATGGCGATCACCCCGAGGAACGAGGCGACGGTCAGCGTGGTGACGATGTGCCCCCACGTGGCGAAGGCCGGGGAGTAGAGGCTGGCCACGGCCCACAGCACCAGGGTGACGGCGCCGGAGACGACCACCGGGTCCCGGAGCAGGCGACGGGCGGGGAGGGTGGGGGTCATCGTTGTCCTCCTGGTGCTGCGGCCGCCGAACCGTCGCGGGCGGTGAGGAGCCCGGCGAGCGCGATCGCGGCGATGATGACGCAGCCGTAGACGAACTCGCGGGCGTTGGTGGGAACACCGGCGAAGAACACGAGTCCCTGGATGAGGGAGAGCACCACGGCGCCCACCAGCGCCCCGCCCACGCCGCCGGAGCCACCGCGCAGCCGGGTGCCGCCGATGACCAGGGCCGCGATGGACCCGAGGGTGAGTTCGGTGCCCAGGGTGGGGTCGCCCGCACCGGCGTCGGCCAGCAGCGCCACCCCGGCCAGGGAGGCCACCAGCCCGCCGAGCGTGTAGGAGAGCACCCGCACCCGAGAGACCGGGACGGCCGAGGTGTAGGCGGCGTCGGCGTTGCCTCCGACCGCGTACAGGTGCTGCCCGAAGCGGCTTCCCCGCAGCACCCGCCAGCCCAGGAACAGGACCACCAGCAGCACGGCGGGGACGGGGACGTACAGGGCCAGGACCATCCGGTAGGTCCCGGTGAGCACCGGGGACACCTCGCCGCCGGGGGTGGGCAGCACCAGCAGGGCCAGTCCGCCGAAGACCGAGCTCGTGGCGAAGGTCGCCACGATGGGTTGGAGCCGCAGGACCGCCACCACCAGGCCGTTGAACAGCCCGCAGGCGGCGCCCGTGGCGAGCCCGGCGGCCAGTGCCAGGGGCAGGCGGGCGTCGTCGCCCTGCATCAGCACCACCGACACCGCCGAGGACAGCGTGACGACGGTGCCGATGGACAGGTCGATCCCGCCGCCGAGCACGATGATGGTCTGCGCGGCCGCGATGGTGGCCAGTGGCAGGAAGGTGGCGAAGCTGGCGCTGAGGCCGTAGGGCGAGAAGAAGCCCGGTTGGAGGATCGCGGACGCGGTCACCGTGACCAGGAGGAGGACCCCGACGGCCAGGGTCGGCATGTGCGCGGACAGCACGGACCGCGCCGGCCCCGGCAGGTCGTGCGTGCTGGTGCCCCTCAGGAGGTTCATGTTCCGCCCTCCTCGGCGGGGTGGGGTCGGGGTGCGGGGGGCGGCTGGCCCGGGGGGCCGGGGTCGGGAAGCTCCGCGGTGCGGCCGTCCTCCCGCGCGGCGGCGAGGTCGTCGCCGGTGACGTGCATGGCGCTGGAGATCAGGGTGTCCTCGGTGAGCTGGTCGCCGGACACCTCGTCCACCACCCGTCCCTCGAACATCACCAGTACCCGGTCGCAGACCTCGACCAGCTCGCGGTCGTCGCTGGAGCCCACCAGGACCGCGGCCCCGGAGGCGGCCAGCTCCGCGACCACCTCGAACATCTCGGCCTTGGCACCGATGTCGACGCCCTTGGCGGGGTCGTCCATGAGCACCACGGTGGGTTCGGTGGCGAACCACTTGCCCACCACGACCTTCTGCTGGTTGCCGCCGGAGAGCGTCGAGACGGGGTCGTCCAGGGAGCCGTACCGGGTGTTGACGCGCTCGGCCACCGAACGGGCGGCCGCGACCTCACGGCGCCGGGACAGCCCCACGCCGAACAGGGCGCGGCGCCCGACGGAGGGCAGCGCGAGGTTCTCCAGGATGGGTCGGCCCAGTGCCAGCCCCTGGACGCCCCGGTTGCCGGGTACGTAACAGAACCCGGCCCGGACGGCCTGCTTGGGCGAGCGGGCGCGCACGGGGACGCCGTCCAACAGCACGGTGCCGCCGGTGCGCCGACCCGCGCCGAACAGGGCCGCCATCAGTTCGGACTGGCCCTGCCCCTGGAGCCCGCCGAGCCCGAGCACCTCGCCCGCGCGCACCCGCAGGGACACCCCGTGGAGGCGGTCGCCGGTGAGGTCCCGTACCTCGAGGCGCGGCGGCGCGGCCGGGTCGCCGGTGGAGGCGGGTGTGGCCCGGGCCGCCCCCGAAGCGGCGCGGGGCGCGGGGGCGGCCCCCGGGCCCTCGGCGGGGCGGCCCGACATCAGCTCCAGCAGCTCGGCCTCAGGGGTCCCGGCCACCGCCACCGTCGCCACGTCGGTCCCGTTGCGCATGACCGTGGCCCGGTCGCACACCGCGTAGATCTCGGCCAGCCGGTGGGTGATGAACAGGACCAGCGCCCCGCGCGCCCGGAGTTCGTCCACGACCTCGAAGAGCACCTCCACCTGGCCCCGCCGCAGCGACGCGGTCGCCTCGTCCAGGACCAGCACCCGGGGGTCGCGGACCAGCGCCTTGCACACCTCCACCACCTGGCGTTCGCCCGGGTCGAGGTCGCCCACGCGTTCGCGGACCGGCACCCGGCCGCCGAAGGCCGGGGCGAACCGCTCCAGCCACGGCAGCGACCGCGCCAGGGCGGCCCGGCGGTCGCGGAGCCCGAAACGGGAGGGCTCCACCCCCAGCACCAGGTTGTCGAGCACCGTGAAGTCCTCGACCAACGACAGCTCCTGGTACACGGAGCTGATCCCGGCGGCCAGGGTGTCGCGGGGGCCGCGCGGGCGCAGCGGCGCTCCGTCCAGCCGCACCTGTCCGGCGTCCGGGGCGACCACCCCGGTGAGCACCTTCAACAGGGTCGACTTGCCCGACCCGTTGGGCCCCAGGACGGCGTGCACCGTCCCGGAGTCGGCCTCGAAGTCGGCGCCGTCCAGCGCGGTGACCCCTCCGTAGCGTTTGCGCACCTGGCTCATACTCAGGAACGGCGGTGAGTCCACGGGTCCTCTCCCTGGTCCTGTCCGGTCGCGGCCACTGCCACGGGGTGGGTACGCCTCGGCCACTACTCGAAGTAGGCGTCGGCCTCCTCGGGCGTGAGCGCGTGGTCCACCGCGTAGGCGTCGTTCTCGTCGGAGACCTCGGCGAACCGCTCGTCGAAGGTGTCGTCGGTGACGGTCTCCGGGATGGGCAGCCAGGCGTTGTTGCCGTCGAGGGCGTCGGCGGTGAACTCCTCGCCCTGGAGCATCCGGATCACCACGTGCAGGGCGGACACCGACACGGACGGCGGGTTGGGGACGCCGATGCTCGTGAAGTCGCCCTCCCCGCGCAGGGTGTCCCACTCGCGCATGAAGCCCACCCGGGCCTCGCCGGTCATGACGACGTCGTCCACGAGGCCCTCGGCCTGCAACGCGCGGAACGCGCCGAGCGCCATGCCGTCCTGCACGAACACGCCGTCGACGTCGGGGTTGCTGGCCAACAGGTCGCGGGTGACGGTCTGGCCCTGGTTCTGGTCCCACTCGGCGTAGTCGTTGGCGACCACCTCGACCCCGGCGGAGTCGAAGACCTCGCGCGCCCCGGACCAGCGGTCCTCGTTGGCGGGGTGCCCGTCGATGCCGTTGACCGCGATGATCCGGCCGCCCTCGCCGACCTCGTCGGCCAGCCACTGGGCGGAGAGCGAGGCCCACTCGGCCTGGTCGATGACGACGTTGACGACGTCCTCGGAGGCGACGGCCTGGTCGATGGCGACGATCTGGATGCCCTGCGCGGCGGCCTCGGCGAACACCTGGTCCAACGCGGTGGGCGAGTTCGGGTTGACGATGATCGCGTCCACGTCCGAACGGATGAGGTTGCGGATCTGCTGGATCTGGCCGTTGATGTCGACGTCGGCGCTCTCCACGACCAGCTGGTCGACGACGCCCTCGGCCTCGTACTCGCCGAAGGCCGTCTCCAGCTCGGACAGCATCTGTTCGCGCCACTCGCTGCCGATGAACCCGTTGCTGACCCCGATCGTGAAGGGGCCCTCGGTGTCGTCCGCCCCGCCGCCTTCGGGTGTGCTGCAGGCCGTGGCCAGCAGTGTTCCCGCTACGGCCGCGGCTCCCAGCGCCAGCGACCCGCGCCAGCGTCGCCCAAGCATGTTCCGGTGCCTCGTCGAACCCATCGGGGGGACCTCCATCCTGTGAGCTGAGTCACGAATCTACGCACCCTTGTGGCGACCGTCAATAACCTTTTTGCCGCCAATCGACGAAAGTATGCGATGATCCGCTCTCCGTTGACACAAAAGAACGGAGCGTGACCACGCCGGGACGGCCCTGCCTGCGGAAACGGGACGGAGTCGGTTACGAGCTCCGGGGCAGCCCACGGGGCCTCCGGTGCCGAGGAGCGGGAGCGGAGGCCCGAAGGGGGTGCGGAAGAGGTGCGGTGCGGAGGAGGCGACGGGTGAGAGCGGGCGCCGGTCAGCCCAGTCGCGCGGCGAGGTCGCGCAGGGCCCGGAGGCCGATCGGCTCCGAGGCGCCCAACGGCACCTCCACCGTGCCGTGGGCGGCGAAGCGTTCCCGGACGGCGCCCAATACCGCCGGGTCCACGTCCTCGGGGACCTGGTTGACGATCACCCGGCCCAGACGGAAACCGGTCTCCACCAGCCGTGCCGCCGCCCGGTCGGTCTCGGCCAGCACCATGCGGCGCGGCAGCAGGACCAGCCTCACCTCGGCGTCCTCACGCAGACGGGCGGCCGCCCGCTCCAGCCGTCGGCGACGGGCGTGCAGCCTCTCCAGCAGCGGGTCGTCCGGTGCGCCGTCCCCGGTACCGCCGACCACGCCGACCGCGAAACGGTCGGCGTCCACGGCGCGCTCACGCTGGCGCACCAGGCCCTGGACCCACGGGGTGAGCAGCTCGGGCAGGTCGAGCAGGCGCAGCAGGTGACCGGTGGGGGCGCTGTCCACCACCAGCCGGTCCCACGTGCCGGGAACCTCCTCCATGGCGTCCATGAGCAGGTCGGCCAGGGCCGACTCCGCCATACCGGGGCCGGCGGCCGCGTGCTCCAGGTGGCGGGTGACGGCGGGCAGGATCTCCCGGGGCAGGGCGGCGCTCGCGTCGTCGCCGATCCTGCGCACCCGGCGGCGCAGGGCCGCGTCCGCGTCGGGTTCGCGCGCCCACAGGTGCTCCGCCACCCGCACCGGGTCGTCGCCGAGCGGCACGTCCAGGGCGTCGCCGAGGGAGTGGGCCGGGTCGGTGGAGACCAGCAGGGTGCCCAGGCCCGCGTCGGCCAGGCCGAGCGCGTACGCGGCGGCGGTCGTGGTCTTGCCGACCCCGCCCTTGCCGCCGAAGAAGACGATGGGAGCCTCACCCGGCACCGGCGCGGGCGGCACCTGCCGTTCACGGCGTCCTCGGCCGAGCCTCAACAGCACACCCCCGGTCCGCCGAGATCGTCGCGCCCCATACGCAGGTGCCACTCGTGCAGGTCGGCCACCATGTACGGGATCAGGTCGAGCGTCTCATAGGAGACGGGCCCCTCCACCCCCAGGGTCTCCAGGAGCAGGAGGGCCCGCAGCGTGTCCTCCTGGGTGCGCGCCTCCCGGCGCAGTTCCTGACGCCAGCGCGAGGCGAAGACCTCGTCGTGGAAGGCCTCCAGCCGTTTCCAGGCGTCACGCACGCGGGAGAGCGCACCCGTCGGGTCCACGTCGTTACTTCTCCTTCGGGTCGGGGTCGGTGCCCTCGGTGGTGACGCCCTCGGAGCCCGCGGCCCCGGACGGAGCGGTCTCCGGCGAGACGGGCCCACCGGACTCCTCCTCGCCGTCCACGGGCAGCTCCCCCGCCCGGCGCGCGGCGAACGCCTTGCGCAGGGCCAGCCCGGCTTCGACGACCAGCCAGATCGCCAGCGCGAAGATGACGAAGTCCAGCGGAGCCAGCAGGAAGAGGTCGATCAGCGAGTCCGACTTCAGGAACGCGACCAGGTTGACGACGAGCGCCCACGAGGTCATCACCAGCAGGAAGACCAGCGGGATGAGGATGGCCAGCGGGTTGCGGCCGCGCTTGGTCACCCACACCGCGATCACCGCGAGCGCGAGCCCGGCGGTGAGCTGGTTGGTGGTGCCGAACAGCTGCCAGAGCGTACCGAAGGCGAAGTCGCCCGGGATGAGCGCCAGGCCCAGCGGAACGATCGAGGCGACCAGGGTCGCCGCGGTGAGGTTGCGCGCCAGCGGGCGGAAGCGGACGATCTCCGCGATCTCCTGGACGATGTAGCGCTGGAGGCGCACACCGGTGTCCATGGTGGTGGCGGCGAAGCTGACCACCACGACCACCGCGAAGATGACGCCGATCTCCAGCGGGACGCCGAGGTTGTGGGCGAACTGGCCGACACCCTCGACGAAGTTGCCGGTGGCCCCGGCGGACGCGGACCCGAAATCGCTGTACAGGCCCTTCCAGTCCGCCAGCGGAGAGGCGGAGGCGGCGACCACACCGGCGGTGCAGGCCAGGATCGAGCAGACCGCGAGCGTGCCCTCACCGGCGGCGCCCAGGTAGCCGACCATCCGGGAGTCGGTCTCCTTGTCGATCTGCTTGGCGGTGGTACCCGACGAGACCAGGCTGTGGAAGCCGGAGATGGCCCCGCAGGCCACGGTGACGAACAGCAGCGGGAACCAGGGCGGGGAACCGGCCGGGACGTCGCTGTTGATCACCGGGGCGACGATGGTGTCCCACCCGACGATGACGCCGAGGAAGATGACCACGAACGCCAGCATCATCTGGTGCAGGTTGATGTAGTCGCGCGGCTGGAGCAGCATCCACACCGGGATGCGGGAGGCCACGAACGCGTACACGAACAGCAGGATGATCCAGACCGTGTTGGGGGTCATCCCCATGGCCTCGGAGACGCCGGTGATGTCGATCGGGAACATCACGCCGAGCGGGATGCACACGTACACCAGGGCCAGCGCGATGATCGACGGCACCAGCGCGGAGGAGCGCCTCTTGTACACGATCTGGCCGACCGCGATCGCCAGCGGGATCTCGATCAGGACCGGCAGGACGGCCGCCGGGTAGTTCACGAACAGGTTCGAGATGACCACGGCGAACACCGCGTTGACCATGGTCAGCAGGAAGAAGATGATCACCAGGAAGAGCGTGCGGGAGCGCTTGCTGATGACCTCCCCCGCGAGGGTGCCGATACTGCGGGCCTTGTGCCGGACCGACACCACCAGGGCGCCGAAGTCGTGCACGCCGGCCGCGAAGACGGTGCCGAGCAGAATCCACGCGAGTGCGGGGCCCCAGCCCCAGAACACCGCGACCGCCGGACCGACGATGGGGGCGGCTCCCGCCACCGAGATGAAGTGGTGGCTGAAAACGATGTGCCGATTCGTCGGAACGAAATCGACACCGTCCTTGTAGGTGTGCGCCGGGGTGATGTACCCGGGGTCGAGCGCGTACACCTTCTCTGCCAAATATCGCGAATAGTAACGGTAGCCAACGGCGAACACCGCCACCGACGCGAGTAGGACTAGGGCTGCGGGCATGGCCGTGGCCTACCTTTCACGCTCCGGGTCCGATCCGTCACCGCGACCCCTCGATCCGTGCTCGTCAGCCTGGGGGGTCGCGGCCGATTCGGAACATGGGTTAAAGTCACCAGAAATTAACATGCGGCATTCCTCACATATAAGGCCTGACCTTGGCTGATCTGATCACGGTTTGGCAGCGATCCACCGTCGCCGAACTCTCATGGACCACCCCTTCCGGCCCTTCGGGTATTCCCGTCGTTCCGCTCATGTGGCGTGACTTCCCGTGTGTCGCGCTGCCCTACTCGATGGCCGACACCGCCCTCTCCCTCAGGGGCCGGACGGCGGCCCTCAGCGTGAGCGCGGCGGACGCGGGCACCGGCGCGGCGGTCGTCGGCACCGGGCCGGTCGAGGTGCTGGAGGACGTCGACGGCACCCTGTTCGTGGAGCACCTCGTGGAGCAGGAGGCGCTCAAGCACCCGCCCACCCGCCTGCGCGCCGACAGCCTCATCGCCCGCCGGGAGAACTGGTGGTGGGTGCCGCGCGTGATCGTCTCCCTCACCGGGGTCGAGGAGCAGCGCGACCTGCACCCGCGGACCCGGGCCGCCGACGCCCTGCTGGTGCGCGACCGGCGGGGCCGCCCCGAGGTCGAGGTGGTCACCGCCGAGGACTGGACGGGCCAGGACGGCGTGACCCTGTGGGCGCGCGGTGGAGCACCCCTTGACGGAGCGGGGGAACCAGCCCTCGTCTTCTCCCACCAGTACAGCCCCGACTTCGAACGGTGGGAGCGGTGGTCCCGGCGGGGCACGCTCACCGGCGACGCCCTGACCGTCACCGAGGCGCAGGGGTCTCCCACCGGAGCGAACCCCGCCGGTCCCCTCTCCCCCTACGGTCTGCTGGAACGCCTCTCCAACCACCGCTCGCTGGCCCGTTCCTGCCGCACCGGCATCGCCCGCGCCGAGTCCCGCCCCACCACCTGACCCGGGGACCACCCTCCCCGGTCACGGCCTCCGGTCCCCTCGGTCGTGGGCCCCGGGGCGCGGGGGCGCGGTGGATAGAATGCGCGGGTACCGGTGATCGAGAAGAAACACGCATGGGGAATCTGAACAGCGAACTCTTCGCGGCGATCGACAGCGTCGCCAGCGGGGCCGACGAACACGCGCTGGCCGCCTCGGTCCAGGAACTCATGGGGAAGTACCGGAGCCGGGTCGACCCCGAGGACCTGGTGCTCGCCTCCGACACCGACGTCGCCGCCTACGCCGCGTACCGGCTCCCCGCCACCTTCACCGCCGCCCGCTCGGCCTTCGAGACCGCCGCGGCCTCGATCCCGGACCTCGCGCCCGCGACCCACCTGGACGTCGGCGGCGGCATGGGCGCCGCCGTGTGGGCCGCCTCGGACGCCTGGCCGTCGCTGCGTTCCACCACGGTGCTGGAGCAGTCCGCCCCCGCGATCGCCCTGGGCAGGCGGATCGCCCGCAGGTCCACCGCCCCGGCCGTCAGCGGCTCCGAATGGCGGCGGTTCCGGCTCACCGGCGCCGTTCCGGACGGGCCGCGCGTGGACCTGGCCACCATGTCGTACGTGCTCAACGAGCTCACCCCCCGGGTCCAGGAAGAGGTCGTACGCTCCCTCGCCCGCCGGGCCGGGACGGTCGTGCTGATCGAACCCGGCACCCCGGAGGGCTACGCGCGCGTCATCGCCGCCCGGCGGCAGCTCGCCGAGGAGGGGCTGACGGTGGCCGCCCCCTGCCCCCACGGCGAGGCCTGCCCCATCGCCCCGGGCGAGGACTGGTGCCACTTCTCCGAGCGGCTCAACCGCTCCGGCGTCCAGCGCAGGCTGAAGTTCGGCACGCTCGGGTTCGAGGACGAGAAGTTCTCGTTCGTGGCCGCCACGTCCGCACCCGTGGCGCGCCCCGCGAACCGCGTCCTGCGCCACCCCCACAAGCGCAAGGGACTGGTGTCGCTGAACCTGTGCACCACGCCGCCGGGTGTCGAGGAGCGGGTGGTGTCCAAACGCCAGGGCGAGACCTACCGCGCGGCCCGCAAGGCCGAGTGGGGCGACGCGTGGCCGCCACCGGAGGGGACCGGCCGCTGACCGTGCCCGGACGCGCGTCCGTTACCCTTCGGCGTGCGCCCCCCGAGCATGGAAACGAAGCCCCGTGGAACCACTACGCCCTGACGACCCCCGAGAGTTGGGTCGCTTCCGCCTGCTCCGACGTGTGGGCGAGGGCGGCATGGGGGTGGTGTTCCTCGCCGTCTCCACCGAGGCCTCCGGGGAGGACCTGGCCGCGGTGAAGGTGATCCGCCCCGAGTACGCCGGGGAGCGTGAGTTCCGCGCCCGGTTCGCCAGCGAGGTCGACCTCGCCCGCCGGGTACGCGGCCCCTACACCGCGCGCGTCCTGGACGCCGACACCGACGGCACGCGCCCCTGGCTGGCCACCGAGTACGTACCCGGCCCCTCCCTGCACGACGCCGTACGCGACAGTGGCCCCTTCCCCGAGTCCTCGCTCCGAGTGCTCGCGGCGGGGCTGGCCGAGGCCCTGTCGGCGATCCACGCGGTCGGACTGATCCACCGCGACCTCAAGCCCTCCAACGTCCTGCTCTCGCCGCGCGGCCCCCAGGTGATCGACTTCGGGATCGCCCGTGCCGCCGACGCCACCCAGCTCACCCGTACCGGGCAGGCCCTGGGCACGCCCGCGTACATGTCGCCGGAGCAGGCCGTGGGGTCGGTCGTCGACCGGCGCAGCGACCTGTTCTCCTTCGGCGGGGTGCTGCTGTTCACCGCCACCGGCCGTCAACCCTTCGGGACGGGCAACGCCCCGGCACAGCTGTACCGGGTGGTCAACGAGGAACCGGACCTGGGCGGCGTGCCCGAGGCGCTGCGCCCACTGGTCACGGCGTGCCTGGCCAAGGCCCCGGACAACCGCCCGGAGCTGGGCGCGGTGCTGTCCGAACTGACCGGCACCGTACTGCCGCTGGGCGACGGCGACGCCACCGAGTGGCTGCCCGACGCCGTCGCCACCCGGGTCAGACGCACCCTCGCCCAGACCAGGATCGTCCCGACCCTGGCCGCGACGGCCGTGGAGGTCGAGGCGGAGGAGGCTGCGCGGGGAGACGCCGACGAGGAGGGTCCCGGGGAGGCAGCGGGCGGGGAGCCCCCCAAGGAGGACAAGGAGGACACCGCCACGGGTGAGAGGGAGTCCGGGAGCGTCGCCGCCGGGGCGTCCACCGGTGTTCCGTCGGACCCGCCCGCCGAGGTGAGCGGGTCGGGAGCGCCGCACGCCCCGGCCGAAGCCACCGTACCTCCGGCAGAGGCCGCCGCACCTCCGACCGAAGCGGCCACACCCCCGGCCGAGGCCGCCGCGCGACCAGCTGCCCCCTCCGACGACGCTCCCCCACCGTCCACCGGCTCCCCGTCCGCGCCCCCGACCCCGGACGCCGAGCCCGCGCGGGCCCCCACCTCGAGCCCCTCCGTGGCGGAGCGGACCAAGGCGGCCGCCCCGGACCTGAGATCTCCCTGGGCGGACGAGGGCCCCGCCGAGTACCCCGGGACACCTCTGCCTCCCCCGCCGGAACCACAGGTGGTGAACGCCGAGGAGACCCCGAGTCCTCGGATGTTCTGGCTGGTGGGCGCGGCCACCGTCGCGGCCGTGACCGCCCTCGCCCTGGTCGTCAACGCCACGGGCGGAACCACCACCGTCACCGCGTCGGGTTCCGGTGGTGACAGGAGCGCTTCCAACGAACCCCCGCCCCTGGAGCCCACCCCCGACGGAACCCGGCCGAACCACAAGGCGGTGGTGGACTCCGTCTTCCTCGGTGGCGGCGACCGCTTCGCGACGCTCTCCACCGCCGGAGTGAACGTCTTCGAGACCGACCGCGTCGAACAGGTGAGCCGCCTCACCCGCGCGAACGAGAACTTCGCCTTCAGCTACTCGCACCTGGCGGCCGCACCCGACGGCTCCGCTCTCGCGGGTAAGGCCGTCAGGTCCGTCAACGACGGCGTGGCCGCGATCCACGTCTGGGACCCGCAGACGTGGGAACGACACGTCGTCGAACTACCCGACGCCGGTGACGACGGGTTCTTCGCGCTCGCCCCGGACGGCGCGACGGTGTACTTCGCCGACCCCGGGGAGAACACGGTGAGCGCCTTCGGCGTGGAGGACGGCGAGGAACGCTACAGCGTGGAGGTCCCCGGGGAACCCCTCTCCGACGGCGACCCCGAACGGACGGTCCAAGGTGTGCTCCACGGAGTGGGGACCTCACCCGAAGGAGACCTGCTGGTCGCCGCGCTGGACAACGGTGTCGCCGTGTGGGACGCCGCCACCGGGGAGCCCCACCCGGAGGTCCCGGAGTTCCGGCCGTGGCCCGGCACGTTCGAGGAGGCCACCGCGATCAGCGACGGGACGGTCGTCTCCGCCGGCCCCCAGGGCGTGGCCCTGTGGGACCTGCGATCCGGGGAGGAGCCCCGCACGTTCCCGTTGCCGGAGGAACTCCGGGAAACGACGGCCACGATCCGGGAGGTGGCTCTCGGCGACGGCGGGGACCTGGTGTTCGCCTCGGGGCACGACGCGGATCGCGGCGACGGCTTCCTCGTAGCCTGGGACGCGGAGGGCGAACTCGTGGCGCGGGACGACTCCGCGCGCGTCTACCTGTCCCTCACCGCCTCCCCCGACGACTCGACCCTCCTGGTCTCCACCGACCGGTACGGCGGTGAGGAGACACGGCTCGTCCTCCTCGACGAGGAGCTGGAACCGGTGGAGGAGTTCACCGTCCCCACCCGCTGACCGCCCCGGGCCCTGCCGCGCGCCGCCCCCGTCCCAGGAACGGACACCCCATGCCGCATTCCGAGGAAACCGACCGCACCGTGGACGAACCGCTGGGCGGGCGGAGGGCTCCGATCGTGCTCGACACCGACGTCGGCGGCGACCCGGACGACGCCGTGGCGGTGGCTGCGGCGGCCCGCTCCGTGCCCGAGTTGGCCCTGGTTCTCACCAACGACGAGACCGGCGGGAGCGTCGGGTACGGCCAGCGGTCGCGTCTGGCCCGACGGCTCCTGGACCTGTTGGGAAGACCCGACGTCCCGGTCGTGGCGGGCCACGGTTCCGGCGGCACCCGCTACTTCTGTGCCGGGACGCTGGTTCCCGGCGAGGTGCCCGCGCAGCCCCGGGACGTCGTGGGCGCCGTCCGCGACCTCCTCTCCCGCACCGAGGGAGTCGTGCGCTGGGTGGGCATGGGGGCGCTGAGCAACCTCGCCCTCGTACTCTCGGAGGTCCCCGAGGCCCGGGAGCGCCTGTGCGTGACACAGATGGGCGGCGCCCTGAACTACCGGAACCCCTCCGTCGCCGAGCACAACATCCGGATGGACGTCGGCGCCGCGCACCGGGTCTTCTCGGCGATCGGGCGGGGGCGGCTCACCGGTGTCCGGCTGGTCATCTCGGACGTCACCTTCCGGACCGACATCGAGGTGGACCGCGACAGCGCGCTGTACCGGCGCCTGTCGGTGTTCGGCGAGCACACCTGGCAGGGGCTGCTCCACCGCCACCTCGACCTCTGGTTCGACTCCTTCCATCCGGGCAGCATCCAGCACGACGCCCTCACGCTGTCGGCCGCGCTCGACCTGCCGTTCGTTCACCTGGACCGGGCGGAGGTGGCTCTGGACGACCGGGGAAGGATGTCCCTCGCCCCGGGCGGTGCCCCAGTGTGGTTGAGCGCCTCCGCGACCTACGCCCCCTTCAACCGCTGGCTCGAGGACGCCCTCTTCCTGCCCGAGGGCGGCGGTGCCGAGCAGGGGTGATCAGGGCCCGCGGCCCCAGGCCAGCTCTCAGGACCGGCCCTCGCGGTCCTCCTCCGTTCCCGAGGGCTCCGAGCTCTCCCGACGCCCACCCGTACCCCACGGCCCCGGAGGCGCCGCCTCCGTGGGACTGGCCCAGCCAGGGCAACCCCCGCCCGGTGCTCCCGCGAACGCCCCCACCCCCACGGCCGGACCGGGGGCGCCGCCTCCGGAAACCGGCCCTCCAGGGGCGGCACGCCCTGCGGAGCCGTCAGAGCCAGGCGGCCGTGTCCCCGCCCCACCGGGTGGACGCGTGCTCCCAGCCAGCCGGACCGCCCTCGTAGGAGACCGGCGGGAGCGCGTGGCGCAGCCTTCCGTACGCGGACGGGCTCTCGGTGAGCCACGCGGCGGGGTCGTACCCGCCCCCGTCCGACGGCACCGGAGCGATGTCGTTCATCAGCCATCCGGCGGTCCCCGCCAGGGAGAACCTCAGGTGGCGGCCCCGGCCGTCGGTCTGCCGGTCGGTGAGGGCCCGCAACACCCCGGCGGCGAGCAGGTAGCCGGTGCCGTGGTCCAGGGCCTGGGCGGGCAGCGCCCCCGGGCGTCCCTCGGGGCCCGACTCGATCGCCGCGATCCCGCTCGCGGCCTGCACCAGGCTGTCGAACCCTCTTCGCCGCGCCCACGGCCCCGTCCCGCCCCAGGCGCACAGTTGGGCCACGACCAGCCCGGGGCGTCGGGCGACCAGTTCCTCGGCGGCCAGTCCGTGGCGGTCCAGCCCGCCCGGCCGGTAGCCGGTGACCACCACGTCGGCGGTCTCCAGCAACGCCTCGAAACTCGCTCGCCCCTCGTCTGTTCCCAGGTCCAGCAGGGTGGAGCGCTTGCCCATGCCGGTGTCGGTGTGGCTGTCCGGGTCCTCCTCCAGGTCCGGGGAGTCCACCCGCAGCACGTCGGCGCCGAACAGCGCGAGGGTGCGGGTGGCGACCGGTCCGGCGATGACGCGGGTCAGGTCGAGGACCCGCACCCCGCTGGCGGGCAGGTGTCCCTCGGGCAGTCGGCGGCCGCCGTCCCCGCCGAGCACACTGGACTCGGCGAGCGGGAGCCCGGCGGCCCGGAACGCCCCCTCGGCCCCGGGCTCCCCACCGTCTCCGGGAGCGGGCGCCACGGCGACCGCCAGGCCGCCCTCCGCGTAGACCCGCTCCTCGATCTCACGCGCGGGCATCGCGGCCAGCCGCTCCGCGAGCGCGTCCGGACCGGTGTCCTCGGCCATGCCCAGGGCGGCGAGCAGGCGGGCACGGTGGTGGGGATAGTTGGCGTGGGTGCGCACCCAGCCGTCGGCGGCCCGCCAGAACCCGGACAGCGGGGCGAAGGGGGTCGGGGCCCGGTCGTCCACCAGCAGGTGGCGTTCGCTGATGAAGGAGGTGGCCACGGCGCCCTCGTCGACGGTCACCGGGGGAACCGGCCCGTGGCCGCGCGTGGCCAGGAGTTCGGCGGCTGCCAGTGAGCAGACGCCCACGGTGGCCCGGGCGAGTTCACGGACCGGCAGTGCGGCCGGGAGCACCTCGCCCGCGCCCCGGTAGGAGACCCGTTCGGTGAGTTCGGGCGCGCCGCCGATCGCCTGCCATGCCCGGGCCGTCGCTTCGTCTCGTACTCCGCTGGGGGTGATCATGGGGCCATTGTGCCCGTCCGGGCGCGGCGCCGCAGCGGTCGGCTCCGGGTTGTGGACAACGGTGGTGTCCACTACCTCACACGCATCCCTCGGGCCTCCCGAACACCACGGACACCCGTGCCCGTCCCCGCCGTACCGGCCTCCTCACCGGTCTCCTCCACAGGCCCGAAGGAAGGGACACGGTCTGTCACCGAACGGTGCGATACTCCCGGCATGCCCCTACCTCTCCCCTCCGACCCCTCCTCGTCCACCCTCTACCTGGACTGGGTCCGGTCCCACTCCCCCGAACACGAGCCCCAGGCACGCCGCCTCCTCGACCGGTTCACTGAGCAGCTGCGCACGTCGCCCCACGACACGGGATACCTCCAGGGGTACATGGACAGCTGGCTCAGGGAAACCGGACTTCCCACAGAGCACCGGCCCTGGCTCGCCGACACGGTCGCCCACCGCCTCCTCAGGCACAGGGGCGGGCACGCGGACGGACAGGCGGCCAGGCACGCGGCCGCCGCCTACCTCCGGGCGCGCGAGCTGGAGTCGCGGCACGGTCTCACCCGCGACCCCCACCACGTCGCCGAGAACGCCCTCCTCTTCGCACGGCACGGCGTACTGCCCGCCTCGGAAGTGCGCGCCCACCGCGACCGGCTCGCCGAACACCGCACACCGGAGGAGGCGCACCGCGAGTTCGTCCGCTTCCTGGACGCCTGGGCCTCCGGCGGCGCCGTGGCGGCGGCCGCCGTGCGATCACCCCACAACCGCGCCTCGGTGGGCACCCCGCCCCCGGCCGACCTCGTCTCCCAGGTGCGCGTCTCGGTACGGTCCCTGGACCTGGCCCCGGAAACCGCCGCCGAGGAGACCTCCCGCGTCATCGGCCGGTTCCTCGCCGACTCCCGCGGCAACCCCGTGCCGGACGGTCTGCTGAACCAGGCGGGGGCCGCCTTCACCAAGGCCCCGCCCCGCCCGGAGCACACGGCCGGGATCGCCGCCCTCTTCCCCACCACGGCCGGGGACGGCGCCGCCTGGCTGCGGATGTTGGAGACCTCGGGGATCGCCGACGCCATGGTGGAGGGCCGTCTGCGACCCGAGGGCGGCTACGCGGCCTGGCTGTCGGAGTTCCACTTCATGTACGGGCACCTGTGGTCCCGCAACACGGTGGGCCAGCAGGAGCTCCCCGAGGAACTGTTCACGATGCTGTCCCGGTTGGCCCCCCGGCTGCGCGCGGAGGCGGCCCCGGTCCGCCTGTTCGAGGGCCGCTACCTGCACAACCGTGTGAACGGGCGCCTCCTCATCGCCTGTGACGACCTCGGCATCGCGGTGGACGCGCCCGAGGACCGCACCCGGCCCATCCGCGAGGCCGTCCGGCTGGCCCGTTCGCCCCAGCTCGACCCCGACCTCGTGGAGGAGACGCGCGGGCGGCTCGCCCGCCTGCGATCGGTGCCGCTCGGCGAGGTCGAACTGGAGCTGTCCGCCCTGGACCTCAACCTCTCCCACCCGGTGATGGCCGCCCTGGAAGGCCTCCCCGCATCCCTGGCCGAACTCGACATGGTCGAGCCACTGGCCCGCACCCTGCGGTTCGGTGTCCCCGCCGAGCACACCTGGCCCGCCTTCGAGGAGGCCGTCGCGGAGGTCGCGGCCCGTCCCGGGGGCGTCCTGGGAGCGACCTCCACGTGGCCCGCCCTCACCGTGTACGGCCGCGACACCGCGATCACCGTCGACCACGCGGGGCGGCGCGGCACCCACCGGTTCCACCTGCCGGAGGAGGCCGCCGCGCACGTCGTGCACCATGTCGGCGGCGACGCCCTGGTGACCTGGTGGAAGGCCGAGGACCACCAGCGTTGGGGCGACCGCCGACCGCGCGCGTTCTGGTGCTCGGCCCCCGAGGACACGTTCTCGACCGGGCCCGACCCCGCCCTGTACAACAGCGGCACCGCCCACCACTACGACCTCGGTCTCGTACTGGAGAGTCCGGACGGCGGCCGCTACGACAAGGACCGCATCCTCTACCCGGGCGACCGCACCGGCATCACCTACGAAGGAGAGCACACCACCGACGGCGTGCGGGTGTGGAACGACCCGAACCACTGGGACACCCCGGCCCCCGAGGTCGACGCGGCCACCGGGGCCCCGGCGGGGAGCTCCGGACCCGACTTCCTCACCGAAGAGGAGCGCCTGGACTACGCCGCCCTCCTGTCCACGCGGCTGCACCTGGTCCGGCTGCCCGACGGAGTCGACGACTCCCCGCTGGGCGCCAAGGACGGGCTCGCCGGGGCCAGGGCGGTGTGGACCGGCCCCGGAGAGGCGGACGACCGCCACCCCGATCGCGCGATCGAGGGCACCGACGGCCGTCGGGCCGCGTTCTCGGACCACCGGGACCTCATCTACTGGGGTGTCGTCCGTATGCCCGAGAACCCCGCCGAGGGGCTCCTCGCCTACCGCTGGCAGTCGGGTCACACCGTGCTCCAGTGCCGGGACGCCACCGACGATTCCCTGGTCTGGGAGGTCTGGTCCTATCCCAAGGGCAGGCTGCGCGAACTCGACGCCGTGGGCCGCCGCCCCCTCGTGCCGCCGCCCGCCTACTGGCACTTCCTGGCCCCGCGCGATCCCGCGACCAGCCGGGCCCTGCGCGCGGTGGACTCCGAGGCCGCGCGCCTCCTTCTGGAGAGCGCCCTGGCCGCGCCGGTACCCGAGGACCCGGCTCCGGACGTCGCGCTCCCCGAGGTCGCCGACGGCATCGCCCGGGCCCGTGCCGCAGCGGTACGCGAGGCCCTGCCGCGCGTGCTTGCCGAGGTCACCGACCCGGAGGTCGTCGAGGGCGTGGTGTGGGCGGTGCTGTGGGCCGTGGAACTCCGTCTGACGGCGGAGGCGATGGCCGACCGCACGGGGCGGGTCCGGTCCGGGCGGCTGCCCCGCCCGGCCGGGGAGGTCCCGGATCGGAAGTTGGCCGACGCGCTGGCCGGGCTGCTGCCGGACGACACCTTCACGCTCGGCTTCCCGGACAGGTCCGGCCTGATCACGGCGATCGCCGCCGACGGCGCCCGGTTGGAGGGCCGGTCCGGTGAGCCCGACCGGCGGCTGGGCCCGCCCGGAACTCCGGCGGCGCCCTGGACCCGTCTCCTGGGTCTGACCGACGCCCTCGTCTGGCGCCTGGCCACCGGGTCCGCCGGGGACGATCGGCGGGACGCTCTGGTGGCGCTGGTACGCACGCTGGCGGACCAGCCCTTCACGAAGCCCGGCACGGAGTGGGTCACGGGCACCGCCACCGGCGCGGCGCTGGGCCCCCTGCTGGCGACAGGCCGGGCGGTGGTGACCGATCCGCCCCGAGACCGACAGCGCTACGCGAACGCCGCCGCACCGCACTGGTCCGGGCGCTACCTCCCGGAGCGTCGCTACGGCTATCTGCGCCCCGCGACGGCCCCGGCGCCGGAAGGTGCCGAGGAGGCCCAGCCCCTGCGTGTGGAGCGCGACGAGGCGGGAAGGCTGCGCGGTTTCCTGGAGTCGTGGGAACGCCGAGGCCCCGTGGAGGTCCCCGCCGAGGCGGTCAAGGTCTTCCGCCAGCACACCGGGGTGATGCGCCCCGTGGCGGAGTTCGTCCTGACCGGCGGCGCTGGCTGGCCGGGGGCGCTCCCCAGCAGCAAGACCGCGCAGACCGAGTACCGCAGGACCGGGGCGACGCTCTCCGCGGCGGACACGAACCGGCTCCTGGGATCGGCCGTGCCCGCTGACCCGGCCGACCTGTGGGAGGACGGCGGCATGGTGCGAGCCGCCGAACGGATGGCCCGGGTATGGGTGGAGCTCCTCGGGGTCCGGCCCTCCGCGTCCGCCAGGAAGGCGAAGAAGGACGACCTCCCGGCCCTGGTCAAGAAGGACCTGGGGTTGGGTCCGGAGTGGGCGGCGCTCCTGACCGGACCGGGGGGCGCGTCTGAGCGCGAAACCTCGGGTGGGGCCGCGGAGACCGCTGCGGACGCCTCCGCCGGCGGCGGGGAACCCGAACCCCGCGCGGACACCGGAGCCGGGGAGGTCGCGATCCCGCTCCCGAACGGACCGTGGGAACGCCCCCTGATGCTTGACCGCTCCGACGGCGTGTACCCCGTGAGCCCGGCCACGGACAGCCAGGTCTACCTCTTCTCCCCGGAGAACCAGGTACGCCCCTACCTGTACACGGCCTCGCTACTGGTGTGGGCGCTCACCGAGCTCCCGGTGGGCCACCCCGGCCGGGCCCGTGCGGACCTCGTCCACGACGAGATGGTCCGTCGGCTCCGGTCGCCGCAGGTCGTCGTTCCCGCACCCGCCTACGTCAGCGCGGGCAAGGACGAGAAGTGGATCGATCTGACCGGAGCGCGGGAGGTCAGGGTCAGTGTGGAAGGCACCAGGATCAGGGTGGGCGCAGGGGGGACCATCGAGCCGGGCACCGGGCACGCGCTCTGGTCGGACGGCGTGCTCGTGGTCCCCGAGCACAGGGCCTACCGGTTCTCGCACGTCATGCTCCTGCTCGCCGGGTTCTTCGACGACGAGGCCGTCGACCGCTGTCTGCGCGGCCTCGACGAGGGCGGATGGCACGAGTTGGCCTTCCTGGTCCGCCAGACGCGCGTGGTCTGTGGCGGTGGCCTGACGCGCATGGTCGAACGGGCCGCGAACACCCCGGTTCCGGCGGGTGGTTTCGAAGCCGACCCGCGCCTGAGCGCCCCGGAGCTCGTGGCGGAGGTGTCCGAGCGGCTGAGGGTGAACGACGACGCGGCGACGCTCTACCTTCAAGTCCTCGCGCTGGCCCACCCGACGGACGGCAGGGTGCGCCGGTGGAACGGGTGGGGGACGGACCGGCACCGGAAGGCGGAGGAGCACCTGCTCGCCAGGGGGGTGGTCGAGCGCCGAAGGCGTTCCCGGGCCGGGCGGACGCTCTTCCTACCGGGCGGGTGGACGGAGCTGAAGGCGCCGTTCCCACCGATGGAGACGGCCAAGCTGGAGTCCCACTTCATCGGCACGGACTCAAGGCGAGCGGGACACGGTCCGTTCAGCCGGGCGCTGCCGGTGGCTCCCCCGCACGAGATGTTCGCCGAGGCCTGGCGAGAGCGCGGAGTCGGCTGATCCTCACCGGGGAGAGCGGCGCGGTGCCGGGATGTCAGGGCGTCAGGGTGCTGGTGTGGAGAAATCCGGGGACTTCGGTGGTGAGAGAGGCCCGTTCTCGGAAAGAATCCCAGTAGCACCTCGAACACCCCGTGCCGTGGGGTGCTCCCCGTCGAGGTGCTGGAGGAGGGGGAAGGGACGTCGTTCATCTCGACCACCCGGCGCCGACGGTGTCGGGCCGTCGGGCTGGTCGACACGCTCCCGCCCTGGTCACCGTGTGGACCGGGGCCGGGTCATCGGGTCTCCCGATGGTCCACCCCCAGGCCCCCGAAGAGAAGGAGTTCCACGGATGTCGACGATCACTCCGGTGTGCCAGGCTCGGGCCACGGCGGCCCCTCGTGCCGGGAGGGTGCTGCCGCTGCCCAGCGCCGGCATCTGCGGCACGTGCAACGGCGAGGGCGGAAGCTGGGTCACCGGCTCCGGAGGTATCCGGGAGTGGGTGACGTGCGGCAACTGCCACGGCAGGGGCACCACCTGACGCGCTGAGCCGGGACGGAGCCCGTCCGAGGCCGGGGGCTCCGTCGGCGCCGGGAGGCCAGCCGAGGCCAGCCACCCGCGCCGTCCCCCGGTCCCCTCCTCGGACTGAACACCGCGGTGTCGTGGGCCAGACCCCACCCACGCCACCGTCGTCCCGATCCGACCGAACGACGAGGGCGGGGCCCGGCGCCCACACCGGGCCCCGCACCACCGCCGCGCACGCATATCGACCGAGGAGCAGTCGTTTCACCCGAGCGCGTCACGACCTCCCGTCCCCTGCGCCGCTCCGGTTCCGGGGCCGGAGGTGTTCGTCCTCCCACCGCTCCGCGCCCGTGTGCGCCGCGCTCCCCGGAGGCGCGTACTCCAGTCCGATCCCGCGCGCCCACAGGCGGGTGGCGGTCTCCACCACGACATCCGGGTCGTGTTCCTCCCCGTACAGGAACAGCACGCGGGCGGTGTGCTCCACCATCCCGCCCAACATGCTGGCAGTGGTCTCCACGTCGATGTCGGCCGAGGCCAGCCCCTCCTGCTGGAGACGGCGGGTCCCCGACGAGATGCGTTCGACGAACAACCCCCGGATCTCCAGGAAGAGCGTCCGGAACACCGGGTGACGCGGCGAAATCTGCTCGATGACCTGCATGATCCGCGCGTTGTCGCGGTAGGCGGCGAGGAACCTGCCGGTGGCGTGCCTGATCCGTTCGACGGGGTCGGTGCCGGGCGGCGCGGCGGATCGGGCCGCGTCGAACATCTGCCCCGCCACCCCCTTGGCGACCTCGTGGAACACCTCGTCCTTGGAGTCGAAGTACGTGTAGAAGCTCCCGTAGGCGATCCCGGCCCGGCCGGTGATCAGGGCGACCCTGGTCTCCTCGAACCCGCGCTCCTCGAACACCTCGCGGGCCGCGTGCACCAGAACCCCCCGTGTGCGCCGTCCGCGTTCGGTGGGAGGCCTGCCCGTCGGCGTCCGTCGTCCCACTGCCACCCCTCGCTCCGTGGTCACCGCAGGGGAAGGAACTTCGCGATGACCTCGTTCATGATCTCGTAGGTGCCTCCCCCGATGCTGAACACCCGGGCGTCCCGGTAGTGCCGTTCCACCTCGGTCCCGCGCATGAACCCCGCTCCGCCGTGCAGCTGGACGGCGTTGTCCACCACGTAGTCCATGGCCTCCGTCGCGGTGTTCTTCGCCATCGCCACCTCCGAGACGAGCGGCTCGCCGTCCTGGAGCCGCTCGGCGATCCCCCGTACGTAGGCGGTGGCCACCTCGGTCCGGCGGTGCATCTCCACCAGACGGTGCCGCAGTACCTGTCGCCGTGACAGCGGCGCGCCGAACGCCTCGCGTTCGCGCACCCACGCCACCGACAGGTCCACGCACCGGCGCGCCACCGCGCAGGCCTGCACCGACAGGCCGATGCGTTCGCTGGCGAACTGGCGCATGATCTGGAGGAACCCCTCGTCCTCCCCGCAGACGAGGTGGTCGGCGGGCACCCGCACGTCCGAGAACGAGAGCTCCGCGGTGTCCGAGGAGCGCCACCCCATCTTGTCGAGTTTGCGGGCCGCGGTGAACCCGGGGGTCCCGCGGTCCACGACGAACAGCGAGATGCCCTCGTGCCCGGTGTCGGAGGTACGCGCGGCCACGGTCACGAAGTCGGCCCGGTAGCCCGAGGTGATGAAGGTCTTCGAGCCGTTGAGCACCCAGGAGTCGCCGTCGCGGACCGCCCGTGTGCGCAGGTGCGCCACGTCCGACCCGGCCTCGGGTTCGGTGACGCCCAGCGAACAGATCAGATCGCCCGCCAGGGCGGGCCGCACGTAGTCGCGCACCAGGTGCTCGCGACCGTCCGCGACCAGGGCGGGGAGCGCGATGGTGTGCGTGAACAGGGAGGCGAGGACCCCGGTCGGCACACCGGCCAGGACCGCCTCCTCGGAGACGATCAGCTGGTCGATCATCTCCCCCTCGCCGCCCACGGACTCCGGCTGGCCGAGCCCGAGCAGGCCGAGTCCTCCGGCGGTGCGGTGCAGGTCGCGCGGGAGTTCGCCCTCGTCCTCCCAGCGCTCGACGTGCGGCAGGATCTCCTTGGCCGCGAAGGCCCGCACGGTCTCCCGGAGCGCCGCGCGGTCGGGGGTGTTCCAGCGGTCGGTCCGGGGGGAGTCGGTCGCGGTCATGTACGCACACTCGCATCCGTGTCGCGGGAGGGTCGGCCGAACCCCCTGGGAGATCCAGCTCACACTTTGTTATGGTGCGCGGAACATGACAAGTCAGTCAACATCTGGGGCCGACTGGTCCCGGTGAGGAGCCCCCGTGGTCGACACCGCCGCCCTCGTCGAGGACCTGCGTGCCGAACAGGAGGACCTGGCCGCGCTGCTCCGGGGCTCCGACCCCGCCGACTGGTCCAGGCCCACCCCCGCACCCGGCTGGAGCATCGCCGACCAGGTCGCCCACCTGGCCTTCTTCGACGGTTCGGCACTGACCGCCGTGACCGATCCGGAGGGGTTCGCGGCGGTCCTGGAGGCGGCCCTGGCCGATCCCGAGGGGTACGTGGACTCGGCCGCCGCACCGCTGGCCGCCCTACCGCCGGGAGCGCTGCTCGACCGCTGGGTCACCGCCTCGGCCGCGCTCCGCGCCGCCCTCCTGGACGCGCCCGCCGGGACCCGGGTCCCGTGGTTCGGCCCGCCGATGAGCGTGCCCTCCAAGGCGACGGCGCGGCTGATGGAGACCTGGGCGCACGGCCAGGACGTGGCGGACGCGCTGGGAGTGACCCGTGCGGCCACCGACCGCCTGCGCCACGTCGTGCACCTCGCCCTGCGCACCCGCTCCTACAGCTACCTGGTGCGGGGCCTGCCCGAACCCGGCGAGGAGGTACGGGTGGAGCTCACCGGGCCGGGCGGTGACGCGTGGCGGATGGGACCCGAGGGGGCCGGGGCGGTCGTGCGCGGGGACGCCGAGCAGTTCTGCCTGGTGCTGACCCGCCGCCGCCACCCCGACGACACCGGGCTGGAGGCCGAGGGCCCGGCGGCGCGGGAGTGGTTGGAGGTGGGACAGACCTACGCGGGCGGCCCGGGGGCGGGGCGCCGCCCGGGCCAGTTCCCCCAGGGGTGACCTCAGTGGTGATCTCGGGACCGGGTCGGGGGGTGGAGCGACGGCAACGCTCCACCGCCCCCGGTGCAGAACCCGACCGACATGTCACATGGAACCCAGCCTGTGCACAACGTCGATCTGTCCTCCGTACTTGCGATACTCGACCCATGCCCCACACCCTCCCCGACTCCCCTCCCTCCACGCTCTCCGGCTCCCCTCCCTCCACGCTCCACGCGGACTGGACGAGCGCGCACGACCCCGCCCGCCTGCCCCAGGCCCGCGAGCTGACCGACGCCTACGAACGGCTCACCCTGCGCGGAACACGGGCGGCGAGACTCCTGGGCCACGTCGGCGAGACCATCGACGCCCTGGAACTCCCAGTCGAACACCTGCCCTGGGCCTGGGACACTATCGGGCAGCGGTTGGCACGGGGCAACCCGCGGCTGGCGGGCACCGCCTACTCCCGCGCACGCGGGGCCGAGACCGAGCACGGACTGCCCCTCGACCCCGACCACACCGTCGACAACGCCCTGTTCTTCGCCCGGCACCGGGCCCTGCCCGCCAAGGAGCTGTCGGCCCAACGGCGCAGACTCACCTCCCTGTTCGAGCCCGCGGACGCGCACCGGGAGTTCGTGCTCCTCCTGGAGGCCTACGCCCGGGGCGGGGCCGCTCTTCCCGCCGCCCTGGTCTCCCAGCTGCGCACCTCCGGTCGAAGGGCCGGGCTCGGAGACGGCGAACGCGCCCGCGACCTGGGCCGGGTGCTGGCCGCCGCGCGCGGCCGCGGAATCCCGGACCGTGTCCTGGACGACGCCGACGAGCTCTTCGCGACGGCCGCCCCGGAGGACACCGTCCGCCAGCACCTGGCCGAGCTCTTCCCGGACTCGATCACCGACGGCGGCGCCTGGCTGCGCGTACTGGCCACGCTCGGCATCGACGACGACCTGGCCACGGGGCGGATCGTCCCCGAGGGCGGCCTGGCCGCCTGGCTCTCCGAGTACCACCGCATGTACGGCGACCGATGGGTGGGCGAGGGCGTGTGCCGCCAGCCCATGCCCGGTGAGCTGTACACCCTCCTGCCCCGGATCGCTCCGCGTATCAGGGCCTCCGGAGCCACCGTGGACCTCACCGGCCGCCGGTACAACGTGCGGGAGCGGAGCGACTCCTCCCTCGCCAGCGCCTGCCGCAGGGAGGGGCTCACCGTACGGGTGGTCGCCTCGAGAAGACGGGCGTCCAGACCGGCGGAGCAGGCCCCCCAAGCCCCGGTCGGTGCCGACACGGGCGAGGTGAGCTGAACCGGGCCCGCGCCCACACGGGTGCGCGAGTTCGACCGAGGCGCCGGGGCGCGTGGGCCCGCCACGCCAGCGAAGCGAACGCGACCGTGCCCCGCGCCGACGGGACGGGGTGGCTCGGCCCGCCGCTCCTCGTCCCGGGCCGGGCCCCTACTCCCGCGTCACCCCCGCATCAGCGTCCCGAGGAGCTCCCTGAACTCGTCGTCGCCCGCGTGCAGGGTGACCGACCGCTTCTCGTGGTCGACCTCGACCGCCACCTCACGGAGGTCGGGGAACCCCTTGGCCCCGGAACTCGGGTGCCACCAGTACAGCTTCGAGCTGACCGGCTTGGGCGCGTCCGACACGAACCGCTCGACGAGGTCCTGCATGTGCTCCATCGCCGCCACGGGGTGGCCGCGACCCAGCACGTGCGCCATGACGACCGGTGGGGACGGGACCACCACCAGCGCCCCGTGCGGGGCCTCACCGAGGTAGCGGTCCAGTACGTGCAGGTGGGCGAGGGTGTACTCCTGATCGGGGCCGCCGATATGGATGATCGGGGTGCCGAGCAGGTCGTTCTCGGAGACCTCGAAGGGGTCGGTCAGGGAGTTCTCCACGGCGGCGGCGAAGGCCCGCTCCGGGGTCAGGTCGCCGAGCTGGCGGCGCTGGAACAGGGCGATGCTCCGGGGGTGGTCGACCACGACCGCCTCGACCAGCTCGGGGGTGAGCGCTCGCGTGACCAGGGAGTCCAGGGCCTCCGCCGGGATCGCGTCCCGCCGGTACACCCGGACCCGTAGCCGTTCCACGGGCACCTCGGTGGCCGTCCCCGAGGCGAGGTCGGCCTCCACCTCGTCCAGGTAGGCGGACGCGAGCCGCTCCGCCTCGTGTTCGCCCGCCTCCTCGACGGCGGAGAGGTAGCGGTGGACGCGGAGCGTCGCGGGGCCGACGTCCCCGCCCTGTCCGCCGTGCCGGGACACGACCACGGTCTGGGGGTCGTGGAACCGTGCGTCGAAGCCGCGCTGGGCGAAGGCCGCGAGCAGGGCCCGGCGGACGTGGTCGCCGGACAGCGGAGGGTAGTGCGTGCCGAAGGCCATGCCGCGCGAGCGCAGCTGTCGCATCATGCCGAACACGATCTGTTGGGCGTAGTCGGGGTGTTCCTCGGCCGGGACGGACTCCATGTCGGTGAGGATCGTGGCGCAGTCCATGTCGAAGTACCGCTCCTCACCGTCCTCCGACGGGAGGGGGAGGCGCACCACGGCGGGCGGGAGGGGCGTCGCCGCGACGTCGTACTCGGCGTAGGTGGCGGCCAACAGGTTCAGGAAGGCCGGGAGGGTCTCTGTGTGGCTCATGTTCCGTGTGACTCCGTGCCACCGGCGGAGGTTCGGCCCGATGTGCGGGTGGCGACCGGGAGCGTGTTCCGGCCTCAACGGGCGCGGGAGAGGACCTTCTTCTGGAGCGCCTCCAGCGGCCCCTGGCGGAAGCGGCGCAGCCACAGCTGGGCCCCCGTGACGAGGGCCAGTGACACCACCGCCCACAGGACCAGCACCCACCACCGTCCGGTGTCGGCCATCCGGTCCGCGAGTCCGAGCCCGAAGCCGTAACAGACGAACATGAGGACGACGTTCTGGGTCACGTACCCGGTCATCGCCATCCGGCCCAGTGAGGAGATCCCCGACGCCACGGGCCCGGTGCCGCTCGCCCGGTCCAGCAGGAGTCCGATCAGGCCGATGAGCCCGACGGCGACGAGCGGAGCCACCACGTAGCGGTCCAGGAGGAGCCAGTCCGGACCGGCGAGGGCGGTGGCCGCGGTGAGCGGGACACCGAGGCCCATGCCCCACCTGAGCAGGCGGGCGCGGATCGCCCGCCCCGCCGGGGTGTCGGTGAACGCCCCGGTGCGGAACAGCCGCACTCCCAGCAGGAACATGAACACCATCAGCCCGAAGGTGAGGACGGGTTCGAGACGCAGACCCACCGCGTGGTCCAGGCGGAACGCCACCTGGTCCGGGTAGGAGCCGTGGGCGTAGAGCTCGACCGCCTCCCGAGGCACCGCAGAAGGGCCGGTCGCCTGGGTGGTCAGGGCCGCGGTGACCAGCCCCATCAGTGCCACGTGCAGGGAGACCGACACCCACATGACCGTGTTCCTGGTCCGCTCGGAGCGGGTGAGCAGCCAGGCCACCAGCAGCGCCACCACCGCGTACCCCATGAGCACGTCTCCGGCGAAGACCAGGGTGAAGTGCACCGTGCCCTCGACGAACAGGAACAGGGCCCGCCACCGGTAGGGGCCCGGCCAGCGCGCGCCCCGCCGCGCCGCCGAATCGAACTGGATGGCCAGGCCCGCTCCGAACAGGAGGGTGAGCAGGGCGAGGAACTTGCCGTTGGCGATGGTTCGGAAGACGCCCTCGGCCAGGGTGGCCGCGGAGGGGTCAGCGTGGAACGGTGTGAAGGGGCTGAGGTCGTCGGTGCCGTAGAGGATCACGGAGTCACCGCCGGGTCCGGCGAAGAGCCACACGTTGGTGGCGAGCGTGCCGAGGATCGCCACGCCCCGCAGCACGTCCAGCAGGGGCAGCCGACCGCCGCCGGGGGTGCGGTCGCGGGGTGCGCGCCCGCTGGCGGCGCGTTCGGGGGTGCCGTTCGCGCGACCGGGGGCGGGTGCGCCGGAGGGCCTCCCGTGGGGGGCGTGCTCCCCGGTTCCCGTACGCCGGGGAGCGGTGTCGTGGCCGGTCATGTCAGGTGTTCTCCGTGGTCGCCGCGAAGAGGCGGTCGAAGTGCCGCCGGAGTACGCGCTCGGCGGTGGCGTCGTCGAACAGGTCCGGAGTGGCCAGCTGGTGCAGGGTGAGGCCGTCGGCGAGGGCGACGAGCGCGGCGGCCTCGGCGCGGGGATCGAGGTCGGAGGAGAGCTCCCCCAGCCGTTGGGCCGCCTCGAACCCCTCGGCGAGCCCCTCCACCAGCGTGCGGGTGGTGGTTCCGTGCAGCTCGGCCATCTCGGGGTCGCGCACGGCGGTGGGCAGGAACTCCAGCCACACGGTGAGTTCCCTGCGGCGTTCCTCGAGGGGCAGGAGGGTGTGCGCGATCCGGAACATGTGGTGGCGGACGGGCGCGACCCGTTCCACCGCGTCGATGCGTTCCGCGCCGCGTTGGTAGAGGTGCTCGACACCGAAGCGCAGGAGGTCGGACTTGCTGCGGAAGTAGCGCTGGACCAGCCCCACCGAGGAGCCGAGTTCGTCGGCGACGTCGGCGAAGGTGGTGGCGGCCAGGCCCTTGCGGGCGATGGTGCGCAGGAGGGCCTCGGCGACCTGGCGCCGTCTCTCGTCGTGGTCAGCGGTGCGTGGCATATAAAAATATTACGAGCATATTTTTATTCGCGCAACCGGTGGCCGCCTCCGGCCACACCCTCTCCGAGGGCTCTCACCCGTCGGGCTCGACCCGCCCGCTCCCGACGCCGGACCCGCTCCGACCGGTCCGGCCCGGTCCGCACCGGTCGGGGTCCGCACCGATAATGCGGAGGACGACGCCTCCGTACCGGGGGCCGCACCGAGTGGAGGCGGCGTGAGCGCGGACGGGCGGCAGAAGGGCGGCGCTCCACGTCGCGCGTTGAGCCGCAGGTCCCTCCTGCTCGGCGGCGGCGTACTCCTGGGCGGAGCGGCCGTGCTCGGCGGGGCGGCCCACGCCGCCCGCGAGCGCTGGGACGTCGCGGTGGTCGGTGCCGGTGTGACCGGGTTGTCAGCCGCACGCAACCTCGCCGACCACGGGCTGTCCGTGATCGTCCTGGAGGCCCGCGACCGGATCGGCGGCCAGCTGTACACCGACCACTCCTTCAGTTCGGTCCCGGTCGAGCTGGGCGCCGGACTGATCCACGGCCGCGAGGCCTACACCTGGGAACTGGTGGCCGAGGCCGGGGTGGAGACCGTCCGGATGCACGCCGGGGACGGTGTGCCCGCTCCCGTTCCCACCCCCGAGGAGCCCCGCGACGACGAGGACGCCGCCGCCTACCTGCGGCGCATGGGCGTCCCGGAGGACCGGTGGCCGCCGGTGTCCATCGACAACGAGGCCCTGGACCGGTGGAGCGCCAGGTGGATGCGCGACTACGGGCTCTTCGACTGGTGGTCCGAGCCCCGGGAGAACTTCCGGGTGGTCGGCGGCTACGACGGCCTCCTGCCCCCGCTCGCGCACGGCCTGGACGTCCGGCTGGGGCACGCGGTGCGCCGCGTGCGGTGGTCCGGCCGGGGTGTGGAACTGACCGCGGCCACGCCGGAGGGGACCGTGGGCGTGCGCGCCGACCGGTGCGTGGTCACCTTGCCGATCGGGGTCCTCAAGGCGGGTGACGTGGTCTTCGAGCCCGAGCTGCCCGCCGGACACCGGGACGCGGTCGGCGCCCTGGACCGCACTGACGCCCTCAAGCTCGTGTACGAGTTCGACCGCGCGGTCTTTCCCGCCGACGAGGACGCCCTGGGGTGGGACGAGGACACGGGGTTCGTGTTCTGGTGCCTGTCCCGGGAGAACCCCGAGGTGGTGGTGGCCTGGGCCGCCGGCGAGCGGGCGCGCGAACTCCTCGCCCTCCCCCTCGCCCAGCGGTTCGCCGCCGGGCTGGACGCGCTGTCCGGCGCTCTCGGGGAGGAGCCGCCCGCACCGGTCGCCCGCACCACCCACGACTGGGCGGCCGACGTGTTCAGCCGGGGCGCCTACCTCTACGTCCCGCCGGGCGCGCACGACGCGCCGGACGCCCTCGCCGCGCCCTTGGAGGGGGTGCTGTACTTCGCGGGCGAGCCGACGACCGGCGAGAACACCGTGGAGGGTGCCTACGTCAGCGGCTACGACACCACGGACGGCCTGCTGGCCGCGTGGTGAGGGTGTCGGCAGGCCCTGCGGGGCCTGGCCTCGCGTTCACCGCACCATGCACGTTGTGCCGGAAATGAACAGTTGTGATGCAATATCCCCTGGGTTCGTGACCCGCGAGGGCCCCGACACCGCGCATCTGCACAGCAAGTTAGAGGGAGGTTGGCGATGACCAACCGCGCGTACGTGATCGCAGGGTCGGAGGCCACCGGCGGCGCCGGTATCCAGGCTGACCTGAAGGCCTTCCAGGAACTGGGCGTCTACGGCATGGGGACGATCACCTGCATCGTCTCCTTCGACCCCGGGAACGGTTGGGGCCACCGGTTCGTCCCGGTCGACCCGGGTGTCATCGCCGACCAGATCGAGGCCGCCACGAGCTGCCACGACCTCGACGTCGTCAAGATCGGCATGCTCGGCACCCCGGACACCATCAACGTGGTCTCCGAGGCGCTGGCCCGTCAGCCGTGGCGGCACGTGGTCCTCGACCCGGTGCTGATCTGCAAGGGTCAGGAGCCCGGCGCCGCACTGGACACGGACAAGGCCCTGACGGCGCAGATCCTGCCGCTGGCGACGGTCATCACCCCGAACCACTTCGAGGCCCGCACCCTCGCCGGGATGGAGTCCATCGAGACGGTCGACGACCTCGTGGAGGCCGCCCGCCGCATCCGCGAACTCGGCCCCCGGCACGTGGTCGTCAAGGGCGGCACGGAGCTGCCCGGCCCCGACGCGGTCGACGTCTACTTCGACGGCGAGGAGGTCACCGTCCTGAGCGCCCCGAAGATCGGCGAGGAGCGCGTGAGCGGGGCGGGCTGCACCTTCGCCGCCGCCATCACGGCCGAACTGGCCAAGGGCGCCGAGGTGGGCGACGCCGTGCGCACCGCCAAGGCCATGGTCCGCGAGGGCATCGCCGAGCGGCTGACCACCCACGCCCCGTTCGCCTCGGTCGTGCCGGTCGCGCCCGCCCGGGCCTGAGCCCGCACCGGGTGCCCTTGGTCACTTCGGCCACATCCGTCGCACCGATCGCGAATGTTTCCGCGTGAATCGGACAGGGCTGTGAGTGCATCCGATCGAAGGAGGCTCGCGTGTCCGAGAGCGACAAGGCCGAGAACAAGTTCGACGAGTTCAAGGGCAAGGCCAAGGAGGGCCTCGGCAAGGCCACCGGCAACGAGCAGTGGCAGGCCGAGGGCAAGGCCGAGCAGACCAAGTCGAAGCTCAAGCAGGCGGGCGAGAAGGTCAAGGACGCCCTGACCCCGAACGACAAGCGCGACTAGAACCGGCTTCCGGACACCGCGCCCGCACGCGGGCCGTGCCCGGGACGCTCAGCATCAGGGGGAGGACCCGGACGGGGCCTCCCCCTCGTCGTTGTCAGGGCACCTCGGGGGCGGTGTCGCCCAGAGAGAGCAGCAGTGTGCGCAGGAGGCCGGAGAGCTGTTCCCGCTCCTGTCCGCTCAGGCCGTCGAGCAGGCGCGCCTGGTTGGCCACGTGCCCGGCCACCGCGTCGTCCACCAGTTCCCGACCCCTTTCGGTCAGGGTGACCAGGACCCGGCGCCTGCTGGCGGGGTCGGTCTCGCGGTGGACCAGCCCCTTGTTCACGAGGCGGTCGACCCGGTTCGTCATGGCGGGCGAGCCCACCATCATCATCCTGACCAGGTCCTTGGCGGTCAGCTGGAACGGTTCCCCGGACCGCCGCAGCGTCGCCAGCACGTCGAACTCCGAGCGCTCCAGGTCGTATTCGGCCAGGAGTTCGCCGACCCCGCGCCCGAGCAGCCGCTGCAAGCGGTTCATCCGACCGATCACCCCCATCGGGGAGACGTCGAGGTCGGGACGTTCGCGGGCCCACTGGGCGAGGAAGAGGTCGACGGCGTCGTTCATCCGGTGATCATAGCGCCGCGACCTTGACGTCCTCGGCGCCTTTCGACATCGAACAATTCGACACCGAAAGTTGCACCGATGACACCCCCCACCGTCACCGAGGCCATCCGCGACCGGCGCAGCGTCCGCCGCTTCCACCCGGAACCGGTCCCCGAGCACGTCCTCGCCGAACTCCTCGAACTCACCATGCAGGCACCGTCCAGCTGGAACTTCCAGTCCCGGTCGGTGGTGGTCGCGCGCGACCCCGCCGTACGGGAGGCGCTCTCCCTCGCCGCCCACGGACAGCGCCAACCCCGCGAAGCCCCCCTGACCCTGGTCTTCCTCGCCGAGACCGGCCGCTGGAAGGAGGACCTCGACGAGGTCTACCGGGCCGCCCGCGACAACGGGGCCTGGGACGAGGACTTCCTCCGGGCCACCGCCACCTCCGGGATCGACTTCCAACGCGACCTCGACGCGCGCGGTCTGGGCCGCGAGTACGCGGTCAAGGACGCGGTGATCGCCGCCACCCACGCCATGCTCGCCGCCACCGCGCTCGGGCTGGCCTCCTCGCCCATGAACGGCTGGCGGGAGGACCAGGTACTCCGGGCGATCGGCGCCGACCACCGGGACGACCTCGCCGTCGCCCTCCTGCTCTCCGTGGGGCACCCCGCCGAACGCCGCCCCCACCCCGGCCGCCTGCCCCTGAACCGCCTCGCCTTCGGCGACCGCTACGGGAAGGCACTGTGAACGGGCGCGCGCGCATCGCGGGTGACTCCCTGCTCACCGCCCTGGCGCCGATGGTCTGGGGAAGCACCTACCTGGTCACCACCGAGTTCCTCCCACCCGACCGCCCCCTGTTGGCCGCGCTCCTGCGCGCGCTCCCCGCCGGTCTGCTTCTCGTGCTGTTCGCCCGGGCCCTGCCCTCGGGGGTGTGGTGGTGGCGCTCGCTGGTTCTGGGCACCCTCAACATCGGTGCCTTCCTCTACCTCCTCTACGTGGCCGCCTACCTGCTGCCCGGCGGGGTCGCCGCGCTCGTGATGGCGGTCCAGCCGGTGATCGTCCTGCTCCTGGCAGCGCTGCTCCTGGGCGACCGGCTCCGGCCGACCCACCTGCTCGCCTGCGTGCTCGGCGCGTCCGGGGTGGGACTGCTGGTGGTGGGCCCCGAGACGGCGCTGAACCCGGTCGGGGTGCTGGCCGGTCTGGCCGCCGCCGTGTCCATGGGCACCGGGATCGTCCTCACCAAGCGCTGGGGGCGCCCCCCAGGGGTCAGCCTGCTCGGGGCCACCGGCTGGCAGCTCACCGCCGGCGGGCTCGTGCTCCTCCCGCCGACGCTGCTGTTCGAGGGGCTGCCCGCGAGCCTGAGCGCGGCCAACCTGGCCGGATACGCCTACCTGGGGCTGATCGGCGCCCTGCTCGCGTACGTGCTCTGGTTCCGGGGGTTGGAGCGGCTGCCCGCCCTGGCGGCGTCGTTCCTCTCGTTCGCCAGCCCGCTCACCGCGACCCTCCTGGGGTTCCTCGTGCTCGGTGAGACCCTTACCGTCATGCAGGGGGCGGGGGCCCTCACCGCGGTCGGCGCGGTGCTGCTGGTCCAGTTCACCTCGCACGGCCCGCGCCCCGGCCGCGAGAGAGTCCCGTTCCCCCCATTGACAGCCCACGGGCGCACCGGGCACGGTAATCCCACAGACACGGCCAGCCACTGGGGAGCACGATGAGGAAGTCCTCCGCACGGCTGGCCGACGGCCGCGAGATCGTCTACTACGACGAGGAGGGCCACGACCGCGAGGACGCCCCGGACCGGCGGGAGCTGCCGCCGGTCGCCTCCGGCTCCGAGCTGCGCTGGGACCGGCTCCGGCGCGAATGGGTGATCGTCGCCGCACACCGCCAGGACCGTCTGCACCTGCCTCCCAGCGACGAGTGCCCGCTGTGCCCCTCCCGCGACGGCCGTCGCACGGAGGTGCCCTCCCCCTCCTACGACGTCGCGGTCTTCGAGAACCGCTTCCCCGCGCTGAACGGGCCCGGGGGCCGGTGCGAGGTGGTCTGCTTCTCCTCCGACCACCACACCTCGCTGGCCGCGCTCGGCCCCCGGCGGTTGCGCACCGTCGTCGACGCCTGGGCCGACCGGACCGAGGCGCTGTCCGCCCGCCCCGACGTGGCGCACGTGTACGTCTTCGAGAACCGGGGCCCGGAGATCGGCGTGACCCTGCACCACCCGCACGGCCAGATCTACGCGCTGCCCTTCGTCACACCCCGCACCGAACGCGAGCTGGACTCGGCCCGGCGGCACCGCGCCGCCACCGGAGGCAACCTGTTCGGCGACATCCTGGCCGCCGAGACGGCCGGGCCCCGGGTGGTGCTGCGCAACGAGCACTGGACGGCCTTCGTCCCCGAGGCCGCCCGTTGGCCGGTGGAGGTGCACGTCTACCCCCACCGGGCCGTGCCCGACCTGCCCGCCCTGGACGGCGACGAACGCACCGCACTGGCGGAGCTGTACTCCGACCTGCTCGGCCGCGCGGACCGGCTGTTCGGCGCCCCGCTGCCCTACGTCTCCGCCTGGCACCAGGCCCCCGCGCGCGACCCGGAGGCGCGCGGGCTCGCCCGGCTGCGCCTCGAACTCTTCTCCGTGCGCCGCGCCCCGGGCAAGCTCAAGTACCTGGCCGGAACCGAGTCCGGCGCCGGTGTGTTCAGCCAGGACGTGACCCCCGAGTCCACCGCCCACCGCCTCCGGGAGGCCTGAACCGTGCACGACCCCGCGGTGGCGTTCCGGCGGGCGTTCGCCTCCGAGCCGGACGGGGTGTGGGCGGCCCCCGGGCGCATCAACCTCATCGGCGAACACACGGACTACAACGACGGCTTCGCCCTCCCCATCGCGCTGCCGCACACCCTCACCGTGGCCGCCGCGCGCCGCTCGGACGGCCGGGTCCGGATGCGCTCGCGGGAGTTCCCAGACTCCTTCGAGGCCCGCATGGCCGACCTCTCCCCCGGGACGGTGCCGGGCTGGGCCGCCTACCCGGCGGGGGCGCTGTGGGCCGTGGCCGAGGAGGGGTACGGGATCGGCGGGATGGACCTGCTCGTGGAGAGCTCCGTCCCGGCGGGGGCAGGGCTGTCGACGTCGGCGGCGGTGTGCTGCGCGACGGTCCTGGCGGCCACCGGCCTGTACCCGCCGGGCCCCGACCCGGTCGGAGTGGCGAGGCTGGCGCAGCGCGCGGAGAACGCGTTCGTGGGCATGCCCTGCGGGATCATGGACCAGTCCGCGGTGATGCTCGCCACCGAGGGGCACGCGCTGTCCCTGGACTGCCGTTCGCTGGAAACCGGGCAGGTGCCGTTCGACCCGTCCGCCCACGGGTTGGCGCTGCTGGTGGTGGACACCCGGGCGCCGCGCCGTCTGGTGGAGGGGGCCTACGCCGAGCGTCGGCGCTCCTGTGAGGAGGCCGCGCGGGCCCTGGGGGTGCGGGCGCTGCGCGACGTGACCGTCGAAGAGCTGCCGCGGGCCCTCGACACCCTGACCGACCCCGTGACACGCCGCCGCGTACGGCACGTGGTCACCGAGAACGCCCGGGTCCTGGAGACCGCCGCGCTGTTCCGGGCCGGGCGCCCACGGGAGGCGGGCCCGCTGTTCACCGCCTCCCACGTCTCGCTGCGCGACGACTTCGAGGTGAGTGTGCCCGAGGTGGACACCGCGGTGGAGGCCGCCCTGGCGTCGGGTGCGCTGGGCGCGCGGATCACCGGCGGAGGGTTCGGGGGCTGCGTCGTCGCGCTGGTGGACGCCGAGCTCGCGCGGGACTGCGGGGAGGCGGTGCGCGCGGCCTTCGGCGAACGGGGGTACACCGCCCCGGCGGTCTTCGCGGCGCCGCCGTCGTCGGGCGCCCGCCGCCTGGCCTGACCAGCGCCGGGTCGGGGCAGGGGCGGGACCGGCCGCGGACGGCGGACGGCGGCGGGTAGGCGCCCGAAAGGCGGTCCAGACCCCCTAGATCGTTGATGGGAAATCTCTGAAACGCCTGCGGGCAAGACGAAGGGCGTCGAGGATCAGTGTGTGACGACCGACCTTGACGCCCTTCTGAC
>NZ_JBEYHA010000041.1:0-48198 GCF_040635075.1 Nocardiopsis sp. NPDC007018 | reverse complement strand
GGGGCGCCGACCGTCAGCGGTCGGCGCCCCCAGAGGCGCGTCAGCGCACTTCGTTCAGGTCCAACAGGTCCACGCGGACGTACCGGCCACCGGCGAGAGAGCCGACGACGGTCCGCAGTGCCTTGGCGGTCCGGCCGTTGCGGCCGATGACCTTGCCGAGGTCGTCCGGGTGGACCCGGACCTCCAAGACCTTGCCCTTGCGGAGCCGCTTGGCTCTCACCTGGACGTCGTCGGAGTTCGCGACAATCCCCTTCACGAGGTGCTCAAGCGCCTCTTCCAGCACGATTAGGCCTCGCCCTCGGACTTCTTCTCAGCCTCGGCGGTCTCGGCGGGCTTGTCGGCCGCCTTGTCCGTCTTCTTCTCGGCCTTCTTGGTCTTCTTCTCCTGACCGGGAAGGACGAGCTCCTTCAGCGCGGCCTGGAAGGCGGCTTCCTTGGCCTCGGGGTCCTTGGCCTCGGCGACCTGGAGCGGAGCCGGGGCGGCCAGGCCCTTGAACTTCTGCCAGTCACCGGTCTTGCGCAGGAGGACCTTCACCGCGTCGGTCGGCTGGGCGCCGACGGACAGCCAGTACTGGGCCCGCTCGGAGTCGACCTCGATGAGGCTCGGGTGCTCCTTGGGGTGGTACTTGCCGATCTCCTCGATCGCCTTGCCGTCACGCTTGTTGCGGGCGTCGGCGACGATGACACGGTACTGGGGCGTACGGATCTTGCCCATACGCTTGAGCTTCAGTTTGACAGCCACTGGAGTGGTCTTCTCCCGTATAACGGTGTTAGCGCCTGATGGGCGGCCCACGTGGGGTTGTGGAACCCGTCGAGGCAGGACGTGGGCGGCGGGTTAGTTAGAGGGCTGACCCGGCCACCGTTAGTCGACTACTCATTGTGCCAGACGCCGACGTGTTCCTTGGACAGGACACCACCGTGCGCGCGGCCCGGTTCCCGGGCGACGACGGCCCGCCCGGGAAGACCCGGGCGGGCCGCGTGGCGGTTCTCACCGTCGCCGTACCGCGTCGGCTACTGCTTCGGCAGCTTGAAGTTGGACAGGTCCGGCATGTTCGGGCCGCCGAAGCCGGGCGGGAGGGTGGGCTGGCCACCGCCACCGCCGCCGAGGCCGGGGGGCAGCTGGGGCGTCTCCTGGCCGCCCTCCTCCTGGCGCCGCTTGCGCTCGGCCGCGCGGTCGGCCTCCTGCTGGCGGGCCTTCATCGGGTTGCCGCTGCGCTGCTTGCCCTTCTTCGCCTTCTTGGCCTGGGCCTTGGCCTTCTTCTTGTTGCCGCCCATGCCCGGCATCCCGGGCATTCCCGGCATGCCGCCGCCGCTCTTCATCTTGCGCATCATCTTCTGCGCCTCGAAGAACCGGGTGACCAGGCCGTTGACGTCACTGACCTGCGTTCCGGAACCGTTGGCGATGCGCAGACGGCGGGAGCCGTTGATCGTCTTCGGGTTGGCGCGCTCGCCCGGGGTCATCGACTGGATGATGGCCTGGATGCGGTCCAGGTCCTTGTCGTCGATGTTGTCGATCTGCTCGCGCATCTGCCCCATGCCGGGCATCATGCCGAGCAGGTTGCCGATCGGGCCGAGCTTGCGGACCATCGACATCTGCTGGAGGAAGTCGTCCAGCGTGAAGTCGTCGTCCGAGGCCATGGTCGAGGCCATCTTCTCGACCTCGGCCTCGTCGAACGTGCGCTGGGCCTGTTCGATGAGGGTGAGGACGTCGCCCATGTCCAGGATGCGCGAGGCCATCCGGTCCGGGTGGAAGAGGTCGAAGTCCTCGAGCTTCTCGCCGGTGGAGGCGAACATGATCGGGCGGCCGGTGAGGTGCCGGATGGACAGGGCCGCGCCGCCGCGCGCGTCGCCGTCGAGCTTGGTGAGCGCGACCGCGTCGTAGCCGACCCCGTCGAGGAAGGCCTGGGCGGTGTTGACCGCGTCCTGGCCGATCATCGCGTCGACGACGAAGAGGATCTCGTCCGGGTTGACCGCGTCGCGGATGTCCGCGGCCTGCCGCATCATCTCGGTGTCCACACCGAGGCGCCCGGCGGTGTCGATGATGACCACGTTGTGGTTGTTGCGCCGCGCGTGCTCGATGGACTCACGGGCCACGTCGACGGGGTCGCCCACGCCGTTGCCCGGCTCGGGGGCGAACACGGGCGTGCCCGCGCGCTCGCCGACCACCTGGAGCTGGGTGACGGCGTTGGGGCGCTGGAGGTCGGCGGCGACCAGCAGCGGCGTGTTGCGCTCGGCCGTCAGCCACTTGGCGAGCTTGCCCGCGAGGGTGGTCTTACCGGCGCCCTGGAGACCCGCGAGCATGATCACGGTGGGCGGCGTCTTGCCGTAGCGGATCTGCCGGGTCTCGCCACCGAGGATCTCGACCAGTTCCTCGTTGACGATCTTGATGACCTGCTGGGCGGGGTTGAGGGCCTTGGAGACCTCCTCGCCCCGGGCGCGCTCCTTGATCCGCGAGATGAACTCGCGGACCACGGGCAGCGCCACGTCCGCCTCGAGCAGCGCGAGACGGATCTCGCGCGCGGTCGCGTTGATGTCCTCCTCGGACAGCCGCCCCTTGCCGCGCAGCGAGGAGAAGACCGATGTCAGCCGGTCGGAAAGCGTCTCGAACACGAGTGTGGCCAGTCCTTCGTCGTCGGGTTTGACTTCCTAGCGTACCGCCCCGCCGTGACCGGGCACGAGGCCCAGGTCCGGCCGGGGCCCGTCCCCGCGCGACGGGGGCGGGGACCCGGGTCCCCGCCCCCGTCCGTCGTGCCCCGAGGCCGGTTCGTGAGGACCGGCGAGGCCGTGCGGGCACTACTCGCCCTCGGTCTCCTCGGCCTCGGTGCCCTCGCTCGCCTCCGCGCCCTCGGACTCCTCGGCGTCGCCCGAGAGGGTGGCCTCGCGCTGCTCGGTCAGGGCGGCCAGCATCTCCTCCTGCTGGCCTCCGCTCAGACCACGCGTGGACAGGCGGGCCTCGCCCTGGATGTCCTCGTAGGTCTTGGGCTCGGCGGTGACGATGTTGTAGTTGGCGTCACAGGACAGGGCGAGCGTGCCGCCCGCTTCGAGGGAGCCGCTGTCGGTGCAGGTCTCGTCGCCGATCTGCTCCTGGGTGAAGGTGACGTCCATGCGGACCAGGACGGTGCCGCTGCCCGAGGCTCCAGCGTCGTGCACGGTGCCGGACCACGTGCAGTGCGGGCCGTCGGCGCACTCCATCTGCGGCTGACCGTCCCAGCTCACCTCGATACGCGCGTCACGGGAGTCGGTGAGCTCCTCCTCGGTGAGGGTGGTGAGGGTGTCGTAGAGCTCCTCGGCGGCGGCCTCGTCGGCCCGCGCGATGTCCAACCTGACCTGGGGGCCCTTCTCGGCGCCCTCGGGGACCAGCTCCTCGATCTCGATGCGCAGGAGCTGCTCGGTCTCGGCGTCGATCCACACCTGGTTGCGCTCACCGTTGAGGTCGAGCCGGTAGGCGCGGGTGTCGTCCAGGGTCTCCTCGACGGCGTCCTCTCCCTCCAGTCCGATCTCCTGGAGGATCGCGGAGAGCGCGGGCGGGGCGAGCGTGTTCTGCGGGTTGATCCCGGCCTGCGCCGTGGAGGAGCGGACCCAGGTGCCGTCGAACTGGTCGCTGTCGGGCCCGAAGACGTTCTTGTCGAGCCAGAACTCCTCACCGGCCCGCAGGAAGATCTTGCTGTCGGCGGCGACCAGCTCCGCCTCGACCCCGTTGGCGCGAACGGTGCCGTTGGTCGCACCGCCGTCCGCGACGGTCATGGTGGCCTCCTGGACGTCACCGCCCACGGAGGGGGCGACCTGCCCGTCCGCGGTGAGCGCGGGGTAGTCGGCCAGGTCCGTGAGGGCCTTCTCCAGCAGGGGCGCGGCGTCGACCGGGGCCGCCGTCTCCTCGGTGGGAGCGGGCTCGTCGTCACCGCCGCCGAAACCGCATCCGGCCAGTCCCAGAGCGGTGATCGTGCCCACCGCGGCGAGGGCGAGCCGTCCGCCCGCGCGACCCCTGTTGTGAGTAACCGGCGCCATCTTGCCTCCTGACCCCGACCTGTGGGGTGCTGATTCGAATGCGCGTGAAGAAAGGTCGTCGGGAGGTCCCCGGGCGGTGTCACCGCCCCGCCTCTCCGCGACATGGGATGCGTGCGCGGCCCCCGCCGGTCGCGTCCGGTGGGCCCGTGGGTCGGCCCGACCCGGCGTTTGCCGCCGTTCCCCCGAAACCGGGCTGGCCGCCGCGCCGCCCGGAAAGGGTACCGAACACGAGCGCGCACCTCTGCCAACACCACTCCATGAACACGCGCATATCAGCGGAATCCGCGGGCCACGGGCGAAGGAGCAGCCAGAACGCGAACGGGGCCGACGGGGAGAAATCCCCCGTCGGCCCCTGTGTTCCGCCCCACCGTGCCGGTGGTCCGGGACCGGGCTCCTCACCGTTGAGTGCTAGGTCCCGGCTCCCGATGGGGCCGTCTCCCCGCCCGGAGGCGTCGGCGGGGAGGCGGTCTCTCCCTCCCTTTCGTCGAGCTCGTCGAAGGCGTACGCCGACTCCGCGTGGAGCTCGTGGTCCAGACCGTTGGTCTCGACCTCCTCGGTGGTCCGGAAGCCGATGAGCAGGTCGATGACCTTGGCCAGGACCCAGGTGACGACGAACGTGTAGATCATGACGCCGAGGACCGAGACGGTCTGGGCGGCGAGGAGGCCGAGGCCTCCGCCGAGGAACAGGCCCGCGTCGCCACCGCCGGGGACGGCGGGGGAGGCGAGGAACCCGAGCGCGAGGCAGCCGACGACGCCGCCGACCATGTGGACGCCCACGACGTCCAGGGCGTCGTCGTACCGGAAGCGGAACTTCCAGCTGATGGCGTAGGCGCACACCGCGCCGGACAGGGCGCCGACGGCGATGGCCCCGACCGGGGTGACGTTGGCGGCGGCGGGCGTGATGGCCACCAGCCCGGCGATGGCTCCCGAGGCGAAGCCGAGGGCGCTGACCCGGCCCTGGCGCAGGCGTTCGACCAGCATCCAGGCGGCAGTCGCGGCGGCGGTGGCGACCTGGGTGTTGACCAGGGCCAGAGCGGCCTGCTCGTTGGCCGCGTAGGCGGAGCCACCGTTGAAGCCGAACCAGCCGAACCAGAGCAGGGCCGCGCCGAGCAGCACGAACGGCAGGTTGTGCGGGCGCATCGACTCGGCGCCGAAGCCCTTGCGGCGTCCGAGGACCAGCACCAGCGCCAGGGCGGCGGCGCCGGCGTTGATGTGCACGGCCGTGCCGCCCGCGAAGTCGATCACCTCGGGCAGCCCGGTGAACTCGTGCATCCGGGCGATCCAACCGCCGCCCCACACCCAGTGGGCCACGGGGAAGTAGACCAGGAGCGCCCAGACCGGAGCGAACAGCAGCCACGCGCCGAACTTGGCGCGGTCGGCGATGGCACCGCTGATCAGGGCCACGGTGATGACCGCGAACATCAGCTGGAAGCCCGCGTCGACCAGCAGCGGGTACCCGCCGTCGGTGCCGTCCACCGGCTCCACCTCGGTCAGGAGCGAGGTGAGGCCCACGTGGTCGAGTCCGCCGACGAACAGGTCGAGGGCGCCGTAGCCCGGCGCGTAGGTCAGTGAGTGGCCGACCAGGACCCACAGGACGCTGACAACGGCGATACTGCCGAAGCTCATCAGCATCATGTTGAGGACGCTCTTGGCCCGTGACATGCCTCCGTAGAAGAAGGCCAGGCCCGGGGTCATGAGCATCACCAGCGCGGCGCTCATCAGCAGCCACGCGGTGTTGCCGGTGTCGATCATGTCGTCGCCTCCGTTGCACGGACGGGGGATGGTCGTGGGTGGCGGCGGACGCCGGGCACGTCCTCGGGTCCGGTGCGCCGGCCACGGCGACCACTCTCCGACCGGGGTGTTTCCCGGCCGGGCCCGACGTGTTGCGCGTCCGTAAAAGCACGGGCGGGGGTGTTAAGCCGATGTGAACGGGGTGTGCTCCCGGAGACGACGAACGGCCGGACCCCGTCTCTGGGGGTCCGGCCGCTGGGGCCGCGAGGGGCGCGGCGGGCGGTGGCCTCGGCTCAGCCGAGGATGGCGTCCACGAAGACCTCGGGGTCGAAGGGCGCGAGGTCGTCGGGGCCCTCGCCGAGCCCGACGAGCTTGACGGGCACGCCCAGCTCGCGCTGGACCTGGACGATGATGCCGCCCTTGGCGGTGCCGTCGAGCTTGGTCAGGGCGATGCCGGTGACGTTGACGACCTCGGCGAACACGCGCGCCTGGCGCAGGCCGTTCTGGCCGGTGGTGGCGTCCAGGACGAGCAGGACCTCGTCGACCCGGGACTTCTTCTCCACGACGCGCTTGACCTTGCCCAGCTCGTCCATCAGGCCGGTCTTGGTGTGCAGGCGTCCCGCGGTGTCGATGATCACGGTGTCGGCGCCGTCGTCGATACCCCGGGCGACGGCGTCGAAGGCCACGCTGGCGGGGTCGGCGCCCTCCTCCTTGCGGACGACCGGCGCGCCGACCCTGCTGCCCCAGGTCTGGAGCTGTTCGCTGGCGGCGGCGCGGAAGGTGTCGGCGGCGCCGAGCACGACGCTGCGCCCGTCACCGACCAGGACGCGGGCGAGCTTGCCGGTGGTGGTGGTCTTCCCGGTGCCGTTGACGCCGACGATCATGATGACGGCCGGGTTGTCGCCGTGGGGTTCGGTGCGCACGGCGCGGTCGGCGTCGGTGGTGATCTGCTTGAGGAGTTCCTCGCGGAGCAGGGCGCGGACCTCGCCGGTCTCGCGGGTGCCGAGCACCTTGACCCGGGTGCGCAGGTTCTCGACGATCTGGGTGGCCGAGGTGACACCGATGTCGGCGGTGATCAGGGTGTCCTCGATCTCCTCCCAGGTGTCCTCGTCCAGGTTCTTGGCGGAGAGCAGGCTGAGCAGACCCTGACCGAAGGAGCTCTGCGAGCGGGCCAGGCGGGCGCGCAGGCGAACCATGCGCCCGGCCGACGGCGGCGGGGTCTCGATCTCGGGGGCGGCGGGCTCGGCCGGGGCGGGAGCCGCGGCCTCCTCTGCCGGAGGGGCGTGGGCGGGGGGCCGCTGGGCCGCTTCCCCGTCCCTCTCACGGTCTTCTTCTGGGGCGGCGGCACCGGGCTCCCCGGTGACCTCGGGCTTGGCTTCTTCCTCACTCGGCTTGACCGAGCGTCCGGCCCTGACCAGGAAGAACCCACCAACCGCCAGGAGGGCGACGACGACGATGATGCTGACGAGCAAGGTGATGTCCATAGCGTTCACCAGTCTCCCAGAGTGTCCGACGCGTTCGTGTCACGCCCCGGTGGCGTGCCGGGAACGGTCGGGGGCGGTGTCGGTGGTGTCAGGTGCCGCGGTGGCGCGTGGTGCGCAGGATGAGGATGAAGAAGGGGGCCCCGAGGAAGGCGGTGACCACACCGATGGGGAGTTCGGCGGGGGCGACCACCGTGCGCGCCACGATGTCCACCAGGACGAGGAAGGCCCCGCCCATGAGGACGGTGACGGGCAGGATCGCCCGGTAGTTGGAACCGACCAGGCGGCGCACGATGTGCGGGACGACGATGCCGACGAAGCCGATGAGCCCGCTGACGGAGACGGCGGCCGCCGTGGCGAGGGAGGCGGCGGCGATCACGACCATCCGCACGACGACGGGGTTGAGGCCGAGGCTGACGGCCTTGTCGTCGCCCAGTGCGAGCATGTCGAGCAGGTAGCCGGACAGCAGCAGGACCACGAGGCCGACGACGGCGTAGGGGGCGATGAGGCGGACGTCGTCCCAGCCGCCCCGGCCGAGACCGCCCAGGAGCCACGCGTAGATGCGTTGCAGCTGGTCCACGCCCATCTGCTGGACGAGGGTCTGGGCGGCCGACAGGAACGAGGAGACGGCGACCCCGGCCAGGACGAGGGCGGCGGTTCCCCCTCCCCCGGCGGTGGAGCCGAGCAGGTAGGCGGCGGCCACCCCGGCCAGTGCCCCGACGAAGGCCGCCACGGGGACGAGGGCCCGCGGGTCGGCGAGCACCTCGTGGCCGAAGACCATGACCATCGTGGCGCCCAGCCCCGCGCCGGCCGCGGCGCCGAGCAGGAAGGGGTCGGCCAGGGGGTTGCGGAAGACGCCCTGGTAGGCGCCGCCCGCCGTGGCCAGCAGGGCGCCGACGACGGCGCCCATCACCACACGGGGCAGGCGCAGCTCCATGAGCAGCGCCTCCTGCCTCTCGGTGAGCGGTGTCTCGACACCGAACGGCAGGAGGCTGAGCAGGTGGCGCAGGATGTCGGCCGCGGAGATCGACGCGGCTCCCGCCGCGACGCCGAGGACCCCGGCGGCGAACAGGGCGGCCGCACCGCCCAGGACCCAGCCCAGGGGAACCCCGAAGCCCTTCACGTCCCGCCCTCCTCGCTCTCTCCCCCGTCGCCCGCCGGGCCCGGAGGCTCCCGGGTCCGGCGGGCGGTGTCGGTCCTACTGGTTCGCGGACTCGGTGACCGCCTCGCCCACGGAGCGTGCGAAGTCGACCACGCGCGGACCCCAGCGGGAGGAGGTGTCGGCGTCCAGGAGGTACACCGAGCCGTTCTCGACCGCGGAGACGGTGTCGAAGGCCGGGCGCTCGGCGACCGCGTCCACGGACGACTCGTCGCCGTAGGACAGGAAGATGAGGTCGGGGTCCTCCTCGACCACGAACTCGGCGGACAGCTGCGGGTAGCCGCCGCTCTCTCCGTCGTCGGCCTGGTCGGCGATGTTGACGAGGCCGAAGGCGTCGTAGACCTGGCCGACGAAGGTGCCGGAGGTGGCGGAGAACAGGGTGTCGTCGAGCTCCTGGTAGAAGGTCAGTTCGGTGCCGCCGATCTCGGCGCAGGCGGCCTCGACGATCTCCCCGAACTCGGACTCGATCCGGTCGGCCTCGGTGTCGGCCTCATCGGTGCGGCCGGTGACGTCGCCGAGCAGTCGGATCTGCGCGTAGACGTCCTCCAGCCCGGTGGCACCGGGCAGGACCAGCACGGGGATGTCGACGGCTTCGAGCTGGTCGGCGGTGTCGACGGCGCTGTCGGCGAGGATCACGAGGTCGGGGTCGTACTCGCTGATCGCCTCGACGTTGGGCGTGAATCCGCTGAGGTCCGTGGTGGGGGCCTCGGCCGGGTAGTCGGAGTAGTCGTCGACCGCCTCGACCTGGTCGCCCGCGCCGATGGAGAACAGCATCTCGGTGTTGCTCGGCGAGAGCGAGACGATGCGCTCGGGCGCGGCCTCCACGGTGACGTCGCCGACCACGTCGGTCACGGTCACGGGGAAGGTGCCGTCGCCGACGGAGGCGCGGTCGGCCGCGGGCTCGGGGGCCCCGCACCCGGCGGAGGCGGTCCCGTTGTCCTGCGCGGGCTCGGACTCGGGTTCGGCGTCGGTGGTGCCGCAGGCGGTGAGGGCGAGGGTGGCGCCCAGGAGTGCGACGGGGAGGTGACGGGCGATCCGCACGGTGCGGTGCTCCTTCGGTGAACAGGGGAAAGAGCACGACCCGGTCGGGGACGGCCGGTCCTTCCCACGAGGACGGGGTTCGTCGGTGCCGAGGAGGCGACCTGGCTCGTCCCCGCGCGGGCGCGGGGCGTCACAGTTGCGGGGCAGCGCCGGATTTCGCGGGCCGGGTCGGCCGCGGTACCGGACTTCGCTCGTTCGACACCCGTCGTGCCACCGACGGGCGGCACAACCCCTCCACTCTACTCGGCGGCCCGGCCGGGCCCCGGGGCGCCTCCACACCGCGGGGCCGGACGCTCGGCAGCGCCGCGACCTGTGGCTTCCCCGGGAGAACGCCGCTGGGAGCGGTACTCCGGAGCGCGGTACCGAGGCCCACGCCCCGGATTTCTGTTCACTTTTATCCGACCAAGCGCTTTATGTCCCCTTTATTGCTTGTGTGACCCAAGGGGAAATACGTGCCACTTGGATCTCCTACGTGGCCATATTGATCCTCAAAGCACATTGACACCTGTATCGCACACGGCAATGATCTCGTTGCCATGCGCGCCGATTATCCGAATCACGGACGACAGACGGCGTATCCCCCGTGCGCGTACCTCCGCACCCGGCGGATGCCGTTCCCCCATGTCCTGAGGCGCGCACGAGAAGGGAAGTGTTGACAAGGTGGCACCCAACCCGTCACGCCTGGCACCGATCGCCGGGCTGGCACTGCTCGCCGGCCTGGTCGCGGTCACACCCGCCCACGCCGACGAGGGCTCGGAACTCGCGCCCCTCCACCCGGCCCCCACGTCCGGGAACGGCGAACTCACCCACCAGGTCCAGGACCTGTGGTTCATCGAACTGGCGAGCCCTCCCACCTCCGAGGGAACGGCTTCCGCGCTCGTCGAGGACGAGCACGAGGAGTTCCGCGCCGAGGCCGAGGAGATCGGCCTCCAGTACACCGAACGGCTCTCGTTCGGCGAACTGTGGAACGGCCTCTCCGTGGAGATGGACGACGCCCAGGTGACCACGGCTCGGGAGATCCCCGGCGTCGCCGCGATCCACCCCGTCGTCCGCCACGAGATCCCCGACCACGACGACAGCTCACCCGACATGGACACCGCCCTGGGCATGACCGGCGCGGACGTCGTCCAGAGCGAGCTCGGCCTGACCGGCGAGGGCCTGCGCGTGGCCGTCATGGACACGGGCGTCGACTACACCCACCCCGACCTGGGCGGCCCGGGCGGCTTCCCGACCGGCCGCGTCGTCACCGGATACGACTTCGTCGGCGACGACTTCAACGCCAGTGACCCGGCCAAGAGCACCCCCGTCCCCGACGACGACCCGCAGGACTGCAACGGCCACGGCACCCACGTCGCGGGCATCATCGGTGCCCAGGGAGAGGTCACCGGGGTCGCGCCCGACGTCACCTTCGGCGCCTACAAGGTGTTCGGGTGCACCGGTTCCACCACCTCCGACGTCATGATCGCCGCCATGGAGCGGGCGCTCGCCGACGACATGGACGTGCTCAACATGAGCGTGGGCTCCGCCCACTCCTGGCCGCAGTACCCCACCGCCGTCGCCTCGAACAACCTCGTCGACGAGGGCATGGTGGTCGTGGCCTCCATCGGCAACGAGGGCGCCTCCGGGCTCTACTCCGCCGGAGCCCCGGGTCTGGGCGCCGACGTGATCGGCGTCGCCGCCTACGACAACACCCACATCCGCGCCAGTGGCGCCGAGGTCACCCAGAGCGGCGAGACCATCGCCTACATGGAGATGGACGACGCGGTGCTGCCGCCGACGTCCGGCGAGACCGACGAACTCGTGTACGTGGGCCGGGGCTGCCTGGCAGCGGGCGACGAGCTCGAAGGGGACCCCGAGGGCCGCACCGCCCTCATGGTCCGGGGCGAGTGCACCTTCGGCGAGAAGTACGACGCCGCGCTGGCCGCCGGGGCCACCGGTGTCGTCATCCACAACAACCTGCCGGGCATGTTCGCGGGCGGCGGCATCGTCGACCAGGGCGCGTTCGCCGTGGGAGTCTCCGACGAGGCCGGGGCGCACCTGCGCGAACTCCTGGAGGGCGGCGGCCCCGTGACCCTGACCTGGACCGGCGAGGAGACCACCATCCCCAACCCGACCGGCGGCCTGATCAGCAGCTTCAGCTCCTACGGCATGTCCCCCGACCTGGACATCAAGCCGGACCTGGGAGCGCCCGGCGGACTGATCAACTCCACCTACCCGATGGCCAAGGGCGGCTACGCGACCGTCAGCGGCACCTCGATGTCGTCCCCGCACGTCGCGGGCGGCGTCGCCCTGCTGCTGGAGGCACGTCCCGACCTCGCCGCCCACGACGTGCGCGGCGTCCTCCAGAACACCGCCGACCCCACGGCGTGGTGGGGCAACCCGGACCTGGGTGTCCTGGACAACGTCCACCGCCAGGGCGCGGGCATGCTCGACGTCCCCGGCTCGATCCTGACCACCACCGCGCTGACCCCCGCGAAGCTGCCGCTGGGCGCCACCGAGGGACCGGTGACCGAGAGCGTCACCATCACCAACGACGGTGAGGAGACGGCCACCTACGCGATCGCGCACGCCCCCGCGCTGGGCACGCACGGCGACACCTACGCGCCGTCCTTCAACGACGCCTACGCCGGAGTCGCCTTCAGCACCGACGAGGTGACCCTCGCCCCCGGCGCCTCCGCCGACGTCGACGTGACCGTCACTCCGCCCGCCCGCGACCACGCGCAGATGGTCTACGGCGGCTACGTCGAGGTCACCGAGACCGGCACGGACGCGACCGTCCGCGTTCCCTACGCCGCCTACAACGGCGACTACCAGGAGATCGAGGCGATGACCCCGATCACCGACGCCAACGGGAACGTCCACGAGCTGCCCTGGCTGACCCGCATCACCGAGTGCTCGGTCTTCACGGGCCTGGAGTGCGCGGACAGCAATGGCGGCGCGTTCCGGAACCAGCCGGACGGGGCCACCTACACGATGGACTGGGTGGACGGCCTACCGGACGTGCCGTACGTCATCGCCCACTTCGACCACCACGTCACCCGGCTGGAGATGACCGTGGTCGACGAACGCACCGGCCGTCCGGTCCACCCGGACCGCAACCTGGCGATCAGTGTCGACCACGTCAACCGGAGCGCCACCAGCACGTCGTTCTTCAGCTACGTCTGGGACGGCACCGTGGTGGACTCCCGCGACCGGGTGACCGACGTCCGCGACGGTGACTACCGTCTGCGGGCCCGGGCGCTGAAGGCGCTCGGCGACCCGGACAACCCGGACCACTGGGAGACCTGGACCTCGCCGGTCATCACCATCGACCGGGGCTGATCCGGAGCGCTCGTGGTCGTCGCGGGGCCGTCCTCCCCTCCGGGAGGGCGGCCCCGCCGACGTACCGGGGTCGTGGGAGACCGGGCGTACACTGCGAGCGCCCACCCCCCATCCGAAGGGACACACCCAGCCATGTCGGGATTTCGCGACTTCTTCCGTAGGCACTGACCCGTGCCCGCGGCGCTCAACCGAGCCGAGTACGAGGAGATCCTGCACCTCACGCTGACCAACCGCAAGGTCCAGGCCATCATGCGCATCCGGGAACTCACCGGGTTGGGCCTGGTCAGAGCCAGGAAACTCGCCGAGGCCATTGAGACGGGCCGCTGGACCCCGGTACCCGACCCGGGCCGGGGCTTCGCCGACCTGGTCCGGGAGCTGTTGGAACGCGAGGACGAAGAGAGCAGGATGGCCGAAGACGAGGCCCGCTGCACAGGCAGCCTCGACCAGCCCTGACGGAGGCACGGCTCCGGCCCTCGACCAGGGAACGGCCACAGAGCCGGGGTCTGGCTCCAGACCCCGGCTAGGACTCGCCGTCCTTGGGCCGCGGGAGCTTCACCAGAGCGTAGGCGAAGCACAGGCTGGAGGGCAGGGCCAGCGCCAACGACAGAATGGCGCGGCTCTTCTGCCGCTCCGAGCAGGAGGAGTCCACCCACTCCTGTCGGATCATCTGCTCCATGTCCTCGCCCCAGTCGCGGCGGTCGTCCCACAGGGCGGGCCCCACCCACACGACCGGAGAGCAGCGCAGGCGCCCCTCCTCGCCCGGCGGCGGCTGCACGCGGTACGAAGTGCCCAGGAGCAGCATCATGGTGAACACGCCGGTGCCCCCGACCGCCACACTGGCGCGGACCGCGCCGGGGAAGTGGCGCATCCGCTGTCGGGCCCACAGCACGAGGGGGATGAAGAACACGGCGTCCGTTTCGACCTGAAGGTTGGGGTTGGTGCTGGCACTGCAACCGCCAGGCTAGGGCCCACGGCACGCCGGGAGCCGCGCCGGGGCACCGGTGTCAGAGTGACCTCCGCCACCCGACCGCCGCGCACCGGCCGACCACCACCGGGACCCGAAGGGGTCAGGGCGAGCGCGGAGGCTCGTCGCCGACCGAACGCCCGGCGGCGGGGCTCCCGGCCGAGGCGGCGACGTCGGCCAGGACGCGCGCCCGGGTGAGGGCCGCCAAGAAGAGGGTGCCGACGACCCCGAACAGCAGTGCCCAACCCACCCGGGCATTGGCCAACCCCGCGCAGGTGGCCTCACTGACCCCCTGCGGCGTCAGCACCCACGCGGCTCGGCCGAGCACCGGAGGGCAGTCCGGTCCCTCGGACTGTGAGGAGACCCCCGTCAGGAACTGTGGCCAGGCCACGTCGGTCGTCAGCAGGAGCACCATGACCCCGTACGCCACCCACACGGCCGCTCTGAGCGGGATCAGCGACCGCCGGTCCCCCTTCGGCCGCTCCACCTTCTTCGGCCAGCAGAGGAAGCCCACCAGGAGCACGGTCAGCAGGACCGCGCCCGTCAGGTTGAAGGCGTCCTGGGGCTCCACGGTCCACTCCTCACGGCGATCCGGCACGACGGAGGCAGGGTACCGATCCGTCGCGGACCGTCACGAGGCGGGGCGGTCGAGCTTCTGGCTGATCACCTGGGAGATCCCGTCACCCTGCATGGTGACGCCGTACAGGGCGTCGGCCGCCTCCATGGTGCGCTTCTGGTGCGTGATCACGATGAGCTGCGAGGACTCCCTCAGCTCCTCGAAGATCACCAGCAGGCGCTGGAGGTTGGTGTCGTCCAGGGCGGCCTCGACCTCGTCCATCACGTAGAAGGGCGACGGGCGGGCCTTGAAGATGGCCGCGAGGAACGCCACCGCCGTGAGCGAGCGCTCGCCGCCGGACAGCAGGGACAGCCGCTTGACCTTCTTACCCGGCGGCCGGGCCTCAACCTCGATACCCGTGGTGAGCATGTCCTCGGGGGTGGTCAGCACCAGCCGCCCCTCACCTCCGGGGAACAGGCGCCCGAAGATCGCCGCGAACTCGCGCTCCACGTCCAGGTAGGCGGACGAGAACACCTCCTGGACCCGGGCGTCCACCTCGGCGACGATCTCCATCAGGTCGCGGCGGGTCTTCTTCAGATCCTCCAGCTGCGCGTTCAGGAACGCGTGGCGCTCCTCCAGGGCCGCGAACTCCTCCAGCGCCAGCGGGTTGATCTTGCCCAGCTGGTTGAGCTGCCGCTCGGCGACCTTGAGCCGCTTGGCCTGCACCTCACGAACGTACGGCAGCGGGATCGCGTCCTCGTCGGCGTCGGCCGCCGGGGGCACCGGAACGCGGGGACCGTACTCGGCGATCAGGGTGGGCACGTCCACGCCCAGCTCCTCCAACGCCCTGGTCTCCAGCTGCTCCAGGCGCATGCGGCGCTCGGCACGCGCCACCTCGCCGCTGTGCGCGGAGCTGGTGAGCTTCTCCAGCTCCACGGAGAGCTCGCGGACCCGGGCCCGCACGGTCTTCAGCTCGCCGTCGCGGGCCTCGCGCTCGGCCTCGGCCGCGACCCGTTCGGTCTCGGCGGCGGCCAGCGACACGGCGATCCGCTCCAGTGTGAGCCGGGCACTCTCCACGACGGCCCGCGCGACCGTGGCCTGGGCGGCCCGGTCGCGGCGCCGCTCGGCCTCGCGCTCCACCGCCCGACGCTCCTCGGCGGCCTGGGCCAGCAGGGAGTCGGCACGGCCCGCGATGGAGCGCGCCCGCTCCTCGGCGGTGCGCACGGCCAGTCGTCGCTCCATCTCGGCGGCGCGGGCCCGGGAGGCCAGGGCGGAGAGCTCGTCGCGGTGGTCGGCGTCGGGCGCCTCCTCCTCCACTGCGGCGGAGATCTCCTCGGCCTCCGCCAGCTCCTCCTCCAGCCGCTCCAGCTTCTGGGCGTCCTCGCCCCGGGCGGCGGCCGCCTTGGCCGCGGCGGCCGCGTACCGCTCGGACTCGGCCTCGGCGGAACGGGCCTGCCCGCCCAGCTTGCCCAGACGCTGCGCGGACTCGTTGCGTCTGCGGTCGCTCTGGCGGCGCCGGGCGGTGACCTCCTCGGCGGCCGCCGCGACCTCGGCCCGCTCGCGCTTCTTCTCCTCCAGCTCCACGGCGACGCGCTTGGCCGCCTCGGTGGCGGCCTCCAGACGTTCGGCGGCCTCGTCCACCGCCGCCTGGACCTCCAGGAGGCTGGGCGCGGCGGCGGTTCCGCCGTGGACCATGGCGGCGGCGAACACGTCACCCTCGGGAGTGACCGCGCGGACCTTCGGCAGCGCTGAGACCAGGGCCCGGGCCCGCGCCGTGTCGGGGACCAGGGCGACCCGGTCCAGGAGCGCGGTGACCGCGTCGCGCAGGTGGTCGGGCGCGGTGACGGCGTCGGCGGCGTAGCGCCCGTCACCGGGCAGGTCTGGCCAGTCGGCGCGGTCGGCGGACGGCACGGCGCGGGCCACGACGATCCCGGCCCGACCGGCGTCCTCGGACTTGAGCAGTTCCAGGGCGGCGGCGGCGCTGTCCTCGTCGCGGACCGCGACCGCCCCCGCGGCCACCCCGAAGGCGGCCGCCACAGCGGTCTCGTGTCCGGGTTCGACCTGGACGAGTGCGGCCAGGCCGCCGAGCATGCCCGGGAGCCCCGCCTCCAGGAGGGTGCCGGCCCCGTCCTTGTGCGCGAGGCCGAGTTCGAGGGCCTCCTTGCGGGCGGCCAGGGCGGCGCGCTCGCCCTCGGCGGAGCGCTCGGTGTCGCGGAGCTGGTTGAGCTCGGACTCCACCGCGGAGAGCCGCTGGGCGAAGCGCTCCTGGCTCTCGTCGAGTTCGGCGTCCCCCTCGTCGAGTCCGGCGGACTCCTCGGCGGCCATCTCGTACTCGTCCTGGGCGGCGGTGGCGCGCTCCGCGGCCTGCCGGGCGGCCTCCTCCAGCCGGGTGATCTCGGCCTCGTTGGAGGTCAGCCGTCCGCGCAGGCCCTCCACCCGGGCGGACAGCCGGACGATGCCCTCACGGCGTTCGGCGGCCGCGCGGGAGGCGGCCTCCAGTCGGCGTTCCTCCCGGTGCAGGGCGTCCTCGGCGGCGGCGCGCTCGGCGACACTGGTCTCCAGGACCTCGCGGGCCTCCTCCAGCCGGGTCTGGAGCTCCTCCTCCTGGGCGGCGGCCTCCTCGGCCTCCATCTCCAGTTCCTCGGGGTCGCGGCGCTGGACGACCTCACCCTGGACGGCGACCAGGTTCTGGTGGCGTTCGGTGGCCAGGCCGCGCACGCCGTCGAGGCGTTCGGTGAGGCGGGAGAGCGCGTGGTAGGTCTCGGTGGCCCGGGTCAGGGCGGGGGCCGCGGCGGTGGCCCGCTCCTCCAGTTCGGCCTCGCGCGCCTGCGCCTGGTTGAGGGCGGTCTCGGCGGCTCCGCGCCGGGTCAGGACCTCCTTCTCGTCCGCCTCCTCCTTGGCCAGCTGGTCGGTGAGGGTGACGATGTCGTCCGCGAGCAGGCGGAGCCGGGCGTCGCGCAGGTCGGCCTGGATGACGGCGGCCCGGCGGGCCAGCTCGGCCTGTCGGCCCAGGGGTTTGAGCTGACGGCGGAGCTCGGCGGTGAGGTCGGTGACGCGGTCCAGGTTGCCCTGCATCGCGTTGAGCTTGCGGATCGCCCGCTCTTTGCGCTTGCGGTGCTTGAGGATGCCGGCGGCCTCCTCGATGAGGGCGCGGCGGTCCTCGGGCCCGGCGTGCAGGACGGTGTCCAGCTGCCCCTGGCCGACGATGACGTGCATCTCCCGGCCGATGCCGGAGTCGCTGAGCAGGTCCTGGATGTCGAGCAGACGGCAGGTGTCGCCGTTGATCGCGTATTCGGAGCCGCCGTTGCGGAACATCGTCCGCTTGATGGTGACCTCGGTGTAGTCGATCGGCAGCGCGCCGTCGGTGTTGTCGATGGTGAGGCTGACCTCGGCTCGGCCCAGGGCCTGGCGGGTGGAGGTGCCCGCGAAGATCACGTCCTCCATCTTGCCGCCGCGCAGGGACTTGGCTCCCTGCTCGCCCATCACCCAGGAGAGGGCGTCCACGACGTTGGACTTACCGGAGCCGTTGGGCCCCACGACGCAGGTGATGCCGGGTTCGAAGCGCAGGGTGGTGGCCGACGCGAACGACTTGAAGCCGCGCAGCGTCAGATTCTTCAGGTACACCCACGCCTCCCACGACGTTCACCGTCCTCGCCACGTGCGTTCGTCACGGGGCCGACACCAAGGGTGCCATGAAGCCGCGTGTGACGTGCGACGTTGGGAGACAAGCGGGTGTGGAACCCGGTTTCGGCAGCCCCGGGAGGGGCGGCCGACCGGTGGTACGGCGAACGCGCGCGCCCCGCGTGAACACGGAGGGTTGCGTGGGGTGCCGCCGGGTACAACGGTAAAGGTAACCGCAAGGGAAGGGAAAGCGAGTGCGGTTTCGGGTCCCGTTCGGGACACCCGAAGGCACGGACCGATCGGTGTCGTCTCCACGGTCCGGGATGACCGGCCAGGGACGCCAGTGTGGCTGCGGCGTCCCCGTCAGTGGATCATCGTTCGTGCGCCGCCCATGGGCCGTGGTGCACGGCCCTCACGGCGTCACGGTGTCAGGCGAGCGCGGGCTCGCGGTCTGTCGCACCGGAGGCGACGTCGGTAACGGCCATGCTGAGCTGGTCGTTCTGTGACTGAAGACGGCCGATCTCGTCTTCGAGGTCGCGTACCCGCTTCTGAAGCCGTCGCATCTCCGAGACCATACGAGGGTCGGAGCCGCCGACGTGGCCGAACAGAGCCTTCGCCATGATGTGGGTCCTCCACACTGAGTGACCAGTTGGGATGCGCGCATACGTGTCCCCGTGTGTACCCGTAGCCCCGGGTTGTCGCGGGACGACTCCACGGTCGGAAGTTGCGCGGTGTGTCTTCCAGAGTCTCACTCCGCGCGCGACTGGTCAAGATTGGATTACAACAGTCCGTAACGACCACACACCAGGCAGGAACAGCCAGGGAACGTGGCACCGCACGGTCAGAACGTGACCCACCCCCGGCACTGACGCCGGTACGCGCCGCCCTCGAACGGCTGGCGCGGTGGTCTCCGTGTGTCGCGGCACCCGTCTGCTGCCCGGTCGAGCCGCCCCACGGTCGATGCTCGAACCGCGTTACGCCTCCAGCATACTCACCGCTCGACAAAACCGTCGAAGGAACCCCCCGGCCGAGCCCAGCGTTCCACCACGGAATCGACCCTTCCCGGGGTCTCGCCGCTTCTCAGCTGCCCCAGGAGCCTCTCGCAGCTCTCCCGTGCCCCCTCGGCGACCACCTCCACCCGACCGTCGTCGAGGTTGGTGGCGGCTCCGGTGAGCCCGAGCTCCAACCCGCGAGCCCGCGTCCACCAGCGAAAACCCACACCCTGGACCCGTCCGCGCACCCACGCGGTCAGACGAACGGGCTCTCCCTCCATCCCCACGACCCCACATCCTCCCTTACCTCACGGAGATACTTTTCTCACCGACACGCCCACCGGTCGCGTACGGGTACCCCCGGAACGCACGGACGGTCCGCGTGCACGAACACTAGACGAGCCATTCCCAGGGGGGATCTCTGGCGGAGACGCCGCCGTCCTCCTTACGGCCAGAGGAACTCCCCTCGCCTCACCGGGGCGGGGTCACGACGAAAGAGGAAGGGCTCCCATGTCGACTCAAACCATCCTGGGCGCGACCGGACAGATCGCCGTCGAGCTCGCCCGCGAGCTCGGCCGCACGACCACCGACGAACTGCGACTCGTCAGCCGCGACCCGCGCACCGTCAACGACGACGACGTCCTCGCCCGTGCTGACCTCCTCGACGCCGAACAGACGCGGGCCGCGGTCGCCGGCAGCGAGATCGTCTACTTCACCGCGGGCCTGCCGGCGAAGTCCTCGCTGTGGGAGGCGCGGTTCCCGACCATGCTCCGCCATGCCCTGGACGCGAGCAGGGCGGCCGGGGCGAGGTTCGCCTACTTCGACAACACCTACATGTACCCGCAGGACGACCGCGTCCAGACCGAGGACACCGCCTTCGCACCCGTCGGGCGCAAGGGCAGGGTGCGCGCCGAGATGGCCACGATGGTGCTCGAAGAGATGGACCGCGGCGACATCCCCGTCCTCATCGCCCGCGCCCCGGAGTTCTACGGCCCCGGCCGGACCCAGGGATTCACCAACGCACTCGTCATCGACCGGATGAAGAGCGGGAGGCGAGCACTCGTACCGGTGCGCGCCGACCGGCGACGCACCCTCATCTGGACGCCCGATGCCAGCCGCGGCCTCGCGGCTCTCGGCACCGCGCCCGACGCCTACGGACAAACCTGGCACCTGCCCGTCGACACCGACCACCCCACCTACCGGCAGTTCGTCACCATGGCCGCCACCGAGCTCCGCACGGACGCCGAGTACACCGTGGTGCCGACATGGGCTCTCCGCGCCGCCGGGACCGTCTCGCCGCAGGCTCGCGAGATCCGCGAGCTGCTGCCGCGCTACGCGCACGACAACGTCTTCGACGCGACGAAGTTCCGCGACCGATTCTCGGACTTCGAGGTGACGACCTTCCGAGAGGGGCTCCGCATCATCGGCGAGGAAACCCACCCCGAGCGCCCTCGCGGCTAGGGTCTGCGCTGGCAGTGCGGGCAGCTGAACGAGGAGCGGTTCATGAACGCCTCCCGCACCATCGGCGTGCCGCAGCGCCCGCAGGGCTCGTCGCGCCTGCCGTAGGCGTTGAGCCCGCGTGCGAAGTAGCCGCTCTCGCCGTTGACGTTGACGTACAGCCCGTCGAACGTGGTCCCGCCGACGTCCAGCGCCTCGGTCATCACGTCGGTGACGTGGCCCAGCAGTTCCAGGGCCCGGGCGTTGGACAGACCCCGCGTGGAACGGGCCCAGTGCAGCCGCGAACGCCACAGCGCCTCGTCCGCGTAGATGTTGCCGACCCCGCTGATCAGCGTCTGGTCCAGCAGCGCCCGCTTCACCTCGGTGCGCTTGGCCCGCAGCGCGCGGACGAACGCCTCCGGGACGAAGGCGGAGTCCAACGGGTCCAGGGCGATGTGGTCCACCGACGACGGCACCTCGGGCCGCTCGCCCTCACGGTCCAGCAGCAGGTGACCGAAGGTGCGCTGGTCGACGAAGCGCAGCTCGTTGCCGTCCGCCAGCGGCATCCGCACCCGCAGGTGACGCTCGTCCGGCTTGCCCTGCGGCTGCACCAGCATCTGCCCGCTCATGCCCAGATGGGTCAGGAGCAGGTCGCCGCCGTCCAGCACCAGCCACATGTACTTGCCTCGGCGCCGTACCGCCGTGGGGGTCTGGCCGCCCAGGCGCGCCGCGAAGTCGGCGGGACCGGGTTCGTGACGGCGGACCGACCGCGTGTGCAGCACCTCGACGGCGCCGATCCGGCGCCCCACCGCGTGCTCGGCCAGGCCCCGCCGGACCACCTCCACCTCGGGGAGTTCGGGCACGCCTCAGCCCTGCCCGCTGGGGCTCGACTTGCCCTTGGCCTGCTCGGCGGCGCGGTCCGCGCGGGCCCGGATGGCCTTCCACGCGGACTCGGCGGCCTGCTGCTCGGCTTCCTTCTTGCTGCGCCCCTCGCCGAGGCCGTAGCTCTCCCCCGCCACCCGGACGGTCGCGCGGAAGGTCTTCTGGTGGTCGGGGCCGCTCTCGTCCACGTGGTACTCGGGCACACCGAGCATCTCGGCGGCGGTGAGTTCCTGGAGGGAGGTCTTCCAGTCCAGACCGGCGCCCAGGCCGGAGGCGGTGGCGATCAGCGGGTCGAACAGCCGGTGCACGAACTCCGAGGCCACGTCCAGGCCGCGGTCCAGGTACACGGCGCCGATGATCGCCTCCAGGGTGTCCGCCAGGATCGACGACTTGTCGCGACCCCCGGTGCCCTCCTCGCCCCGGCCGAGGCGGATGTACTCGCCGATGCCCAGCCCCCGGGCGACGTCGGCCAGGGCCCGCATGTTGACGACGGCGGCGCGCAGCTTGGCGAGCTGCCCCTCCGGAAGGTCGGGGTGCTTACGGAAAAGGGTGTCGGTGACCACCAGGCCGAGCACGGAGTCGCCGAGGAACTCCAGGCGCTCGTTGGTGGGCAGCCCGCCCTTCTCGTAGGCGTAGGAGCGGTGGGTCAGGGCCCGGAGCAGGATCTTGGCGTCCACCTCAACCCCGATCGCGCGCTGGAAGGACCTGGTCTCGGAGACGGAGAGTTGACTGGCCACGCGGGTTCGCTTCCCGGTTGGGCGCGCCGACGGACGGCGCGCGAAGGTGGAGGTGATCCCCGACCCGACCAGGACGCTCGAAAACGAGGTGATCGTCGCGGGAGCGTGCTCCCCCGGCGGCCACCACGATCTCGGGAGCCCCTGTGGGACCGGGACCACCGGTGTCGGACACCACGGGCCGCGGTGTCTCCGGGGCCCGTGGGGTTCACTCTACAAAGCCCTGGGGACACAGGCCCACGGTACGGCCGTTCCCGGACAGCACTTCGGGGCGGAGCCCTCTGAGGGTTCCGCCCCGATGATGTCCGGGTGTACGGGATCGGGCACGGGGCCCGAAGCCTGGCACGTCCGGGTTAGGCCGGGTTGGTGACCTGGCGGTTGTTGTAGGTGCCGCAGGTCGGGCACGCGATGTGGGGCTGCTTCGGGTCACGGCAGCGCGGGCAGTTGACCAGCACCGGGCGCGACGCCTTCCACTGGGAACGGCGGGTCCGGGTGTTGCTCCGCGACATCTTCCGCTTCGGGACGGCCACTTCAATCCTCCTGGGTCACCCCCGCGTGCGCGGGAGGTCGCTTATCTGGTCACCCCGCGCGCTGTGGCGGGGAGGGTGTGTCCCGGTCGTCGGCGGCCCCTGCGGGTACCGCGCGCGATCGGATCACTGACTCACTGCTGGTCGGGCTTCTCCGCGATGTCGCGGAGCGCTTCCCAACGCGGGTCGACACCGTCGCCGTGACCGTGATCGGGTCCGGCGTCGGCGAGTTTGACACCGCACTCGGCGCACAGGCCGGGGCAGTCCGGGCCGCACAGCGGTGAGAGTGGGAGCGCGAGCACGACGGCGTCTCGGACCACCGGTTCGAGGTCGAGCAGATCGCCCTCTAGATAGTAGTCCTCATCGTCGTCGCCCGCGTCCTCGTCGCTTCCGACGCTCACTTCGTCGTCGGCGGCGTAGCGGTACATCTCCTGGAAGTTCGCCTCCAGCTCCTCGGAGAGGGGGTCGAGGCAGCGGGAGCACTCCGCCGTGAGGCCGCCGGTGACGGTCCCGGTGACGAGAACGCCCTCCATCACCGCCTCCAGGCGAAGGTCCAGCTCGATCTCCTGGCCCTTGGGCACGCTGGCCATCGCCGTCTCGAGCGCCTCGGGGACGGTCACGATTCGGTTGACGGTACGCATCGAACCCGGCTGGCGGCCCAGCTGGCGGGTGTCGACCACGTACGGGTCGCGGGCATCTAGACGAGACAGGGTGATCGCGCTTTCAGGAGAGTTCCGGGTGCCGGGCACACGGCCGCCGACATGGTGGGCGTCGGGCTGACGCGGTGGTGCTGACCGGCCAGAGCGCACGCCGAGGACCGGCGACGCCCATGGTCGAACCCAGATTCTACCTACCATGTCCCCGACCACCCAAATCAGGCCCCCGAAGCCGCCCCCCGGGCGGGGTGCGGGGGCTATCCGCGCTCGCGCTCGGCGTACTTCTCGCGGAGGCGCCCCTGGACGTACGGGGTGACCAGGCTGGAGACGTCTCCCCTGTGCTGGGCGATCTCGCGGACCAGGCTGGACGACAGGAAGGAGTACTGCGGGTTGGCCGTCATGAAGACGGTCTCCACACCGGAGAGCCGGTAGTTCATCTGCGCGATCTGGAGTTCGTAGTCGAAGTCGCTGACCGAGCGCAGGCTGCGCACGATGGTCTCGACCCCGTTCTCCCGGCAGAAGTCGACGAGGAGCCCGTCGAACTCGGTGACCCGGACGTTGTCGAACTCGGCGGTGCCCTCGGTGAGCATGTCGAGCTTCTCGGGGACGGTGAAGAGCCCACGCTTGTTGACGTTGTTGAGTACGGCGGCGATGACCTCGTCGTACTGCTTGGCTGCTCGCCCGATGATGTCGATGTGTCCGTAGGTGACCGGGTCGAAGGAGCCCGGACAGACGACTCGGCGCACGGTGGATCGCCCCTCTCAGGTACTACTCACGGGTACAGCGATCGTAGGGGCTCCTATCCGCCCGATTTCGGGCAACTCCCACTTAGTGGTCCCCCGTGTCCGCTTTCACACGACCCGGCAACGGACCTCTCCTCCGCCAGGTCGTGTGAACCTTCCCCCGGAAAGCGCCGAAAAACGTCCCTTTCACCCGGTATCTACCCGGTGACGCGGGCGTACCAGAGGATCGCCTCGCCGTACTTGCGGCTGCGGTCCCACTCGACGCCCTCGGGCCAGAGGGGTTCGGGACCGCGCTTGGACCGCTCCACCACGAGCACCGCGTCCTCGGCCAACCACCCCTGCTCGACCAGGGCCGACAACACCGAGGCCACCTCCTCGTCGGTGACCGCGTACGGGGGGTCGGCCACCACCAGGTCGTAGGGGGCATCGGTGTTGCCGCGCGCCAGCACCCGTTCCACCCGGTCGGCCGCGAGCCGCGCCCCGGGGAGCCTGAGTGTGGCGATGTTCTCCCTCACCACCCGGGCCGCCCTGGCGTCCGCCTCGACGAGCAGCGCGTGCGCGGCGCCGCGCGACAGGGCCTCCAGGCCGATCGCCCCGGACCCCGCGTAGAGGTCCATCACACGGAGTCCGTCGAGCGAGCCGAGGTCGGACTGGACGGAGGCGAACAGGGCCTCGCGGGCGCGGTCGCTGGTGGGTCGGGTGGTGCGGCCGTCGGGGGCGCAGATGCGCCGTCCGCCCGCCGCCCCGGCGATGATGCGGGTCATGGCCCCACGGTAGTGCGCTCCGGGGCACGCCGGCGCGGGGCGTCAGGTCTTGTCGAGGTACTCGGCGCGCTCCTCCGGCAGCAGGGCCTCCAGGGCCCGCGCCAGCGGCGGGTGCCCGGTCAGACCGGGGTCCCGCTCCACCAGGCGGGTGGCCTCCTCACGCGCCTCACCGATGAGTTCCTCGTCCTTGACCAGCGTGAGCATCCGCAGACTCGAACGGGAGCCGGACTGGGCGTCGCCGAGCACGTCGCCCTCCCGGCGCATCTCCAGGTCGGCGCGGGACAGCTCGAACCCGTCCGTGGTCGAGGCCACGGCGGCCAGGCGCTCGCGAGCGGGGCTGCCCTCCTCGGCCTCGGTGACCAGCAGGCACAGCCCCGGCAGGGTCCCCCGACCGACCCGTCCGCGCAGCTGGTGCAGCTGCGAGATCCCGAACCGGTCAGCGTCCATGATCGCCATGACCGTGGCGTTGGGCACGTCCACACCGACCTCGATGACGGTCGTGGAGACGACCACGTCGGTCTGGCCGGAGGTCAGGCGGCGCATCACGGCGTCCTTGTCGTCCGGGGCCATCCGCCCGTGCAGCGCCTCCACCCGCACGTCCGCCAGCGGCCCCTCCCGGAGACGGGCCAGCACGTCCAGCACCGCCAACGGGGGCCGGTCGCCCGCAGGCGCGTCCTCGGGTGGGGTGTCGACCTCGTCACCGGCCTCCGTGCCGCCGGAACCGTCCCCGATCCGGGGGCAGACCACGAAGGCCTGCCGCCCCCGGCCCACCTCCTCACGGACGCGTTCCCAGGCACGGGTGAGGAAGTGCGGCTTCTCGTGGGCGGGGACCACGTGGGTGGAGATCGGCGCGCGCCCCTGGGGCAGCTGGGTGAGGGCCACCACGTCCAGGTCGCCGTAGACGGTCATCGCGACGGTCCTCGGGATGGGTGTGGCGGTCATCACCAGCACGTGGGGGCGACCGTCCCTGGCCTTCTCGCGCAGGGCGTCGCGCTGCTCCACGCCGAAGCGGTGCTGCTCATCCACGACGACCAGGCCCAGGTCGGCGAAGGAGACGTGTTCCTGGAGCAGGGCGTGGGTGCCGACGACGATCCCCGCCTGGCCCGACGCGGCCTCCAGCAGGGCCTCGCGCCGGGCGGCGGTGTTCATGGACCCGGTGAGCAGCGCGACACGGGTGGCGGTGTCGGCGCCGTCGATCTGCCCGGCCCGGCCGAGCGCCCCGAGCATCGCGCCGATGGACCGGTGGTGCTGCTGGGCCAGGACCTCGGTGGGAGCGAGCATGACCGCCTGGCCGCCGGAGTCGACCACCCGCAGCATGGCGCGCAGGGCCACCAGGGTCTTGCCCGCGCCGACGTCGCCCTGGAGCAGGCAGTGCATGGGGTGGGTGGCGTCGAGTCGCTCGGCCAGCCGTTCGCCCACCTCCCGCTGGCCGTCGGTGAGTGTGAACGGCAGCTGGGCGTCGAAGGCGTCCAGGAGGCCTCCGTCCGCGCCTGGCCGGGGACGGGCGGGCAGCTCCTGCGCCTGCTGGCGCCGCTGGGCCAGGGCGAGCTGGAGCACGAAGGCCTCGTCCCACTTCAGGCGGCGCCGTGCGGCCGCGACCTCGGACCACTCGGCGGGCCGGTGCACGCGCACCAGGGCCTCGTGGACACCCAGCAGCCCCCTGCTCTCGCGCAGTTCCGGGGGGAGGGGGTCGGGGAGGTCCACCGCGTAGTCGAGGGCCACCCCGACCGACCGGGCGATGGTGGCGGAGTCCAGCCCCTTGACCGCCGGGTAGACGGGGATGAGCTCGTTGGCGTAGGCGCGGGCCGCCTCGCCCTCCAGGCCCTCGTCTTCCAACAGCACGTACTCGGGGTGGTCGAGCTGGCGGCGACCCTTGAAGGTGGAGACCCGGCCGGAGAACATGGCCAGCCGCCCGGGGACGAGGGTGTTCTGGTGGTGGGAGCCCCGGTTGAAGAAGGTCAGGTGGAGGCGGCCGGTGCCGTCCGTGACGGTGGCCTCCAACATGTCCATGCGGCGCCGCCCCTGGCGGGCGGGGATGGTGCGCCGCCGGGCGTCCAGGACCTTGGCCTGCACGGTGACGTCCTCGCCCTCCCGCAACAGCGCGAGGTCGGTGAGTTCGCCCCGGCGGTCATAGCGGCGCGGATAGTAGCGCAGCAGGTCGCCGAGGGTGTGCAGGTCGAGTTTGTCGGCGAGTGCCTTCGCCGTCCTGCCGCCGAGCGGTCCTTTGCGCAGCGGCTCGTCCCAGGTGCTCACTGTGGTTCCCGTCCCGGTTGCGTGGGGTCGACCGTCACTGTCACCGTAGACCTCCGGTGCGACGACCGGCGTCAGGCTGAGCATGGGCAACGGAACGTTGCACCCGGGGTATACTCGTCAGAGTTCATCGCGTTTTCGCCATGCCCGCGTGGCTGATCTCGATGCTCCGGTGGGTGTGTGCGGCCTCGGCCGCGCCTCTTCTCGCCGTTGCGCGTACGGACGCCCGCCAGTGGTCTGATTCCACCTTCGGGCATGTCCCTCGTGTACTCTTCCACGGTTGGCGTCCTCGCCAACCTGCCCACCCGGCCTCCTCCGGCCGGATGACCTCTCGCGTGCGGCGACGTGCGCGATCCCGAGCACTTGAATGGAGTTACCGTGGCTTCCGTCTGCGACGTCTGCGGCAAGGGACCAGGGTTCGGTAACAGTGTTTCCCACTCGCACCGTCGCACCCGCCGCCGCTGGAACCCCAACATCCAGACCGTTCGCACCCGCGTGGGCGGCACGCCCAAGCGCGTGAACGCGTGCACCTCGTGCATCAAGGCTGGCAAGGTGACCCGCTAGGGTCCCTCCCACCCGTAGTCCTCGAAGGGCCCTCCGACTCCGTCGGGGGGCCTTCGTGCTGCTCGGGGCGGGGTGTGCGGAGCGAGCGGCGGGCTGAAGGAAAGCTCCCGGGCCGCCGGCCTACAGGTCGCACACGTGCCCGTTCAGGGAGCACCGGACCGGGCTCTGGGAGGCACCGATCGCGTCGAAGGTGAGCGTGGCCGACTCCCCGGGCTCCAGGTGGCCCTCGGTCCCGGACTGGCGGGCGAGGATGCCGTCCTCCAGCGGTTCCCAGTCTGCGTCGTGCACCTCGGTGACGTCGGCGCTGCGGAAGGCGAGCGCCAGCTCCCACGCGTCCAGTCGGGTCCGGGAGGTGTTGGTGACGGTCACCCTCCCGGTGAAACCGACCGACGTCACGTCCATGACCTGGTAGGAGACGGCGGTGGGCTCCGACCCGGCCTGGGTCTGCGGGCCGCCCGCGCCCTCCCCCGACGAGGCTCCGCCGTGATCCGGCCGCGGGGAGGCGTCCTGGGTGGGGGCGGCGTCGTCGGGCCCGGGGGCCTGCGTCGCGCCGGGCGGTCCGCCGAACTGGAGGTAGATCTGGGTGGTGCTGTAGCCGAACAGGAGCAGCCCCAGGATCACCCCGGAGACGACGAGGACGTTGAGCAGCCTCGGCGGTTCGACCCGTTTGGGGACCGTGCTCTCCAGGAGTCCACCGATCCTCCGCAGCGCGCCGGCGTTCTCCGGTTCGCTGCGGTGTGCTCCACGACGATGGCCGTGCCGCCTAGCCATGCCGCCCCATGTGCCGCCTTCCGACGTTGTTCCGCTGGCCGTGCCCGCCCCGGGCCGACGGCCGTGCCGACCGGGGGTCTCGCCTCGGGTGGACCGCCACGGGTCCGCGCCCCGCGTGGGCGGATTCTCGCCCGGAGGCCGACGCTGACCGCGATGGCAAAGCCTAGCGTGATCACCAAACAGGACAAATCCAAAACGGGGTCAGTCCCGCCGGAAATGATCCCACCCCCCGTGTTCGACCGCGTTCCCGTCGACCGTGACGGTGGAGCGCGTGCCGGTCTCCGGGGTCTCGCCCACGGTCCCCACGCGGTGCCAGTGCTCCGGGAGCACGACCTCGGGCGGGAAGACCGCCGCGAGCGCGTGGTCCTCACCGCCGCCCACCATCAGGCGGCGGGCGGCGTCCACAGCCTTCCCCGTGGGAGCCCCGAGTACACGGACGGCCTCGAGGAGTTCCGGCTCGGGGCGCAGCGCCTCGGCCTCCAGCCGGACGCTCACGCCGCTGGCCCGGCAGACGTGCCCCAGGTCCTGGGCCAGTCCGTCACTGACGTCGAGCATGGCGGTCGCCCCGAGCCGGGCCGCCTCCGGCCCCGCGACGTAGGGCGGGCTCGGGCGCCGGTGCTCGGACAGGCACAGCGCCGGCCCGTCCAACCCCCGCTCCAGCAGGGCGAGTCCGGCGGCGGACAGGCCCAGGTGTCCCGTGTAGGCGACGACGTCACCGGGCCGGGCCCCGTCGCGGCGGACCGGAGCCCGTCCTTCGAGGTCGCCCAGGGCCGTGACCGCGATCGTGAGGGTCCGCGACCCCACCGTGTCCCCGCCGACCACCGCGCCGCCGGCCAGCGCGCACTCGTCGCGCACACCGGCGGTGAACTCCTCGGCCCACGCCACCGGGAGTTCGGGGGGCGCGGCGAAACCGATGAGCAGTCCCGTGGGGCGCGCGCCCATGGCCGCCACGTCGGCGTAGTTCTGCGCCACCGCGCGGTGCCCGACGTCGCGGGCGCTGGACCAGTCCCTTCGGAAGTGGCGGCCCTCGACCAGGAGGTCCGTGGTCGCGACCGTACGCCCGTCGGGCGCGGCCACGACCGCGGCGTCGTCGCCGGGTCCGAGGATTACGTCGTCCGTCCTGGGGAATTGGCTCGTCACGCGCGTGATGAGAGCGAACTCGCCAAGACCCCCAATGGTGCTCAACACACAGATCAGGGTACGGTGACGCTCCGGCGCAGTGGTCTAGACCCCGTGGTCAGGCCCCCACGTTCGTCACCCGTCCGTCATCGGCTGTGCCCTCCGGCCGGGCCGCGTCCGTTCGGCGCCCCCCGGCTCGGCACGAAGGAGAAGTCATCATGGTGCAGGCATACATCCTGATCCAGACCGAGGTGGGCCAGTCCGCCGAGGTCGCCGAGCGTGTGCGCGGGATCGCGGGGGTCGACCAGGCCAACGACGTCACGGGTCCCTACGATGTGATCGTGCAGGCGCGAGCCGAGGACATGGACTCCCTGGGGTCCCTGGTGGTCGCGCGCATCCAGCGCCTGGACGGTATCGCCCGTACCCTTACCTGTCCCATCGTCAACATCTGAGGTCGACCGAGTCGACGGAGCGAGGTTGCCCGTGCCCAAGCGCTACTTCGGAGCGGCCCTGGCCGTGGTCCTGGTGACGGCCGGATGCGGAGGGCAGACCGTGCAGATGCAGCCGCCCGAGACGGACGGCGTGACGACGGAGGCCTGTGCGGCCCTGGTCGCCGACCTGCCCGACACCCTGCTCGACGCGCGGCGCGCGACGGTCCAGCCCGAGTCGCAGGTGATGGCGGCCTGGGGCGACCCGCCCATCGGCCTGCGGTGCGGCGTGCCCCGCCCCTCCTCCCTGGAGATGGACTCGGTCCTGGAGGAGGTCAACGGTGTGGCGTGGCTCCCCCAGCCCGAGGACGCCCCCACCATGTACACGGCGGTCGAACGCGAGGCGTACGTCGAACTGACCGTGCCGCCCTCCTACGGAGCGCCCGCCCCTGCGCTCTCCACACTGAGCGACCTGATCGCCGAGCACCTGGAGGAGCGGGCCGACAGCCCGCGGTGACCGCGCGGGCGGCGTCCGCAACACGTACGGGGCCGGGGCGGTGTGCGCCTGCCGGCCCCGCTTCGGTGTGTCGGTGGGACGTCCGGACTCGTGTCGCCGGGACCCTACTCCCCGCCGTCCTCGTCCTCGCGGGCCTCGTCGGCACCCTCGGTGTCGGTGTCCTCGTTGTCGGTGTCGGAGCCGGACTCGTCGCTGTCCGCGCCCTGGAGGGACTCGGCGTCCGGCCCGTCCTCGGCCAGTTCGGCCTCGATCTCGGCCGCGGTGAACGAGATGGAGCCGGAGCAGGCGGCCCCGGGCTCGGGGACGTCCCCGCCGCGCTCGTAGAACTGGACGTAGCGGGCCAGGTTCTCGTCGTCGGCGCGGTCGGCGGTGATCTGGCGGCCCCAGCTGGAGGCCACGATCGGGGCGGGCATGTCACCCTCGTAGGGGCTGATGACCAGGTAGTCGCCGGGGTTGTAGAAGCCCTGGAGCGCCTCGATCTGGTCCTCGGCGAGGTCGGGCTCGTAGGTGATCCAGACCGCGCCGTGCTCCAGGGAGTGGACCGCGAACTCCGACATCAGCGGCTCGGTGTACACGCCGCAGTTCTGCCATCTGTTCCAGTGCTGGCCGCCGACCGGCGGGGACTGGGCGTAGTCCACGCGCTGCCCGTCCGGCACGTGGTTGTACTCGTCGATGGCGTACTCCTGTACGCCGTCGATGTTGCGGGAGCGGAACTCCATGAAGACCGCGGTTCCCAGGAGACCCAGGACCGCCGCGGAGGCTACGCTGATCCCGGCGATCTTGAGGATCTTGGCGCGGCGTTCCTTCTTGCGCTGCTCTTCCCGCAGGGCGGCGGCGCGAGCGCGACGCTCCTCCGCCTTCGTCTTCTTGGCCACTGGGTCTCCTGGGCTGGATGTGGTCGAATGGGACTTTCCTATCCTCTACTTTGGCATCAGAGTGGTGCGATTTGACCAGGGTGGTTCTGATGGGGCATGTGACCGGGGCAGACTCCGACCGTTCCGACGAGGGGTCGTACGAGGACGAGTCGGCCGCGCCCGACGCGGTTCCGGAGGACGGCGGCGGTGCCGAGGCACCCTCCGCCCCCGGCCGCTCCGTGCCGCTCTGGTTGACCGTGACACTGGTCATCCTGGCCCTGGCCGGGGGTCTGCTCGTGGGGCGCCCGTCGTACCCGCTGGACACCAGCGCCGACGCCGGTTTCCTGCGTGACATGAGCACGCACCACGCCCAGGCCGTGGACATGTCGCTGGTCATCATGGAGAAGACCGACGACGTCGAGATGCTGACCATCTCCACGGACATGGCGCGGACCCAGCAGGCGCAGATCGGCATGATGCAGGGCTGGCTGAGCGCGTGGGGGCTCAACGCGCGCGCCTCCGAACCTCCGATGACCTGGATGGCCGACCACGACCACGGCGGCGGTGAGGGCGAGGTGCCCGAGACCATGCCGGGGTGGGCCTCCGAGGAGGAGCTCGTGCGGCTGGCCGACGCCGAGGGCCAGGAGGCGGAGGTCCTGTTCCTGGAGCTGATGATCGCCCACCACCTCGGCGGGATCGAGATGGCCGAGGCCGAGGTGGAGCTGGGCGACGAGGAGCTGGTCACCACCTTCGCCCAGGGAATGGTCGACGCCCAGCAGTCCGAGGTGGACAACATGGAGCGCATGCTGGAGTCGCGCCGGTAGTCCCCCTCCCCTGAACCAGCTCCGACCGGGCGGCACGTCGGAGCGGACCCACCAGCGACAGCACGGCGGCGCGCCCTCGTACCGGGGGCGCGCCGCCGTCGTTCGTCGGGGCGCGGCCCCGACGTGTCCGGTCTCTCAGGGGGGTACCCCGAAGTACGACAGCAAGTAGCACTACAGTTCGTAGTACTACCGGCGGTCGGTAACTGAGAGGCTGGCATGGAAGCTCTAGACCTGGCGAGGTGGCAGTTCGGTGTCACCACGATCTACCACTTCCTCTTCGTCCCCCTGACGATCGGGCTCTCGTTCATCGTGGCCGTGCTCCAGACCTTCTGGTACCGCACCGGAAGACACGAGTACCTCCAGGCCACCCAGTTCTTCGGCAAGCTGTTCCTGATCAACTTCGCCATGGGCGTGGTCACCGGGATCGTGCAGGAGTTCCAGTTCGGCATGAACTGGAGCGAGTACTCGCGCTTCGTCGGCGACGTCTTCGGAGCGCCCCTGGCCATGGAGGCCCTGCTCGCCTTCTTCCTGGAGTCCACCTTCATCGGGCTGTGGATCTTCGGCTGGCACCGGCTGCCGCGCGGCGTCCACCTGGCCTGCATCTGGGTGGTCGCCGTCGGCACCAACCTGTCGGCGTACTTCATCCTGGCCGCCAACGCCTGGATGCGCCGCCCGGTCGGCTACGAGGTCAACCCGGAGAACGGCCGCGCCGAGCTCAACGACATCTGGGCCGTGCTCAGCAACGACCAGGCCTGGTCCACCTACCTGCACACCGTCTCGGCCGCCTTCGTCACGGCAGGTCTCTTCGTGGTGGCCGTCAGCGCGTTCAAGCTGTGGCGCAACACCCGGCACGGCGACACCGGCGAGGCCGGAGTCACACCGCCCCGACGGGACCTCGCGCTCTTCCGCTCCACCCTCAGGGTCGGACTGGTCTTCACCCTGCTGGCCGGGGCGCTCACGTTCGTCTCCGGCGACCACCAGGCCAAGCTCGCCGCCGAGTACGAGCCCATGAAGCTCGCCGCCGCCGAGGCCCTGTGGGAGACGGAGGAGGGCGCTCCCTTCTCCACCTTCGCGGTCGGCGACACCGAGGCCCGGTACAACCCGATCGACGTCGGCGTCCCCAACATCCTCAGCTTCCTGGCCACCGGGCACTTCGACGGCGAGGTACACGGGATGAACAACCTCCAGGAGGCCTACGAGGAGTACTACGGACCGGGGGACTACATCCCCAACGTGTTCGTCGTCTACTGGGCCTTCCGCCTCATGATGGGCTTCGGGATCTTCGGGGTGGCCGTGGCCGCCCTGGGGCTGTGGCTCACCCGCGGGCGGAAGCGGCTGCCCAGGACCCGGTGGTTCTACTACGCCGCGATCGCCGCGCTGCCCGCCGCCCTGCTCGCCAACATCTTCGGCTGGGTGCTCACCGAGATGGGGCGCCAGCCCTGGACCGTCCACGGCGAACTGCTCACCGCGAACAGCGTCTCCCCCGGAGTCAGCCTCGGGACGGTCGCCATGAGCCTGGGCGTCTTCACCGCCGTGTACGGGCTGCTGTTCGTCATCGAGGTCGGCCTGCTCTGGAAGTACGTCAAGAAGGGCCCCTCACACCTGGTCCCGGATCTGGAGAACGACGAGGACGAGTCCCAGATCCCCCACTTCAGCTACTAGGAGCCAACGACCATGGAACTGGCCGTCATCTGGTTCGTCGCCATCGCGGTCCTGTGGATCGGGTACTTCGTCCTGGAGGGATTCGACTTCGGGGTGGGCACCCTGCTGCCCTTCATGGGCAGGCGCAACTCCGTCGACCGGCGCGTCGCCATCAACTCCATCGGCCCGGTCTGGGACGCCAACGAGGTGTGGCTGCTCACCGCGGGCGGCGCCATGTTCGCCGCCTTCCCCGCCTGGTACGCGTCCCTGTTCAGCGGGTTCTACGTGCCCCTGTTCCTCATCCTCATCGCGCTCATCCTGCGCGGCGTGGCCTTCGAGTACCGGGGCAAGCGCGACGACCCGCGCTGGCAGGACTGGTGGGACCGGGCGATCTTCTTCGGCAGCTCCGTTCCCGCGTTCCTGTGGGGCGTGGCCTTCGCCAACATCGTGCGGGGGGTGGCGATGGACTCCGACCACATCGTCACCGCCTCCCTCTTGGACCTGCTCAACCCCTACGCCCTGCTCGGCGGGGTCACGACGCTGTCCCTGTTCACCCTGCACGGAGCCGTCTTCCTGACCCTGAAGACGGACGGCCCGGTCCGCGTCCGCGCCCACCGCGCCGTCCTGCTGACCGCGTGCGTCGCGGTCCCGGCCGGGGCGGGGTTCCTGCTGTGGACCCAGCTCGCGTACGGCAAACCGTGGACGCTGCCGCTCGTACTGGTCGCCGTCCTGGCCCTGGCGGCGGGGGTCACGGCGGCCTGGTTCCGCCGTGAGGGCTGGTCGTTCGCGGCCACCGCGGTGACCATCCTGGCCGCCGTGACCGCGCTGTTCGGGTCGTTGTTCCCGAACGTGCTCCCCTCCACCACCGACCCGGCGTTCAGCCTCACCGTCCACAACGCCTCCTCCGCCGACTACACGCTCACCGTGATGTCGTGGGTCGCCCTGGTGTTCCTCCCGCTGGTGATCGGCTACCAGGCCTGGAGCTACTGGGTGTTCCGCAAGCGGGTGACCGGCGACCAGGTCAGCCTGTCGACACCCCCGGCCGAGCGGAAACCGGAACGGGTCTCCTGAACCGGCCACCCCCGCCTCCCGCACCACCCGGGGAGGCGGGGGGTACCGCGCCACCTGGAACCGGCGCTGGATACTGGACGCGGACCGCACCGTGCCCCGTGTCCGCCCCGACACATCCGCCGCACCGGCCTCCCCGCCCGGCCGGTCTCCGACGCCACGAGGATCACGCACATGAAACCGCTCGATCCGCGCCTGGTCCGCACCGCGGGCGCGGTCCGGACCCACCTGGCCGTCACCGTCGCCAGCGGCGTGCTGATCACCGGCCTCATCCTCACGCAGGCCTGGCTGCTCTCCCGGGTCATCACCGGAGCGTGGGCCGGTCAGGGCATGGACGTCCTCGGCTGGATGATCGCCGCCGTGGCCGGGGTCGCGATCGCCCGCGCCCTGCTCTCCTACCTCGCCGAGGCATCCGCCCTGCACAGCGCCGCCCGCACGAAGTCGCAGCTGCGCCGAAGGCTCGTCGCCCACGTGACCGGCCGGGGCCGCGTGTGGCTCGCCGAGGGAGGCGACCGCGAGGACGGGTCGCCGAGGGCCGGTGAGCTGGTGACCCTGGCCACCCGCGGCCTGGACGCCCTCGACGAGTACTTCTCCCGCTACCTGCCCCAGCTGGTGTTGGCCTGTATCGTGCCGGTCGCGGTGCTGGCCGTGGTCTTCTGGGCGGACTGGATCTCCGGAATCGTCATCCTGGTGACCCTGCCGCTCATCCCGGTCTTCATGGCCCTGATCGGCATGCACACGCAGCAGCGGACCGAACGCCAGTGGCGGCTCCTGAGCAGGTTGGGCGGGCACTTCCTCGACGTGGTGGAGGGGCTGCCCACCCTGGCGGTGTTCCGCCGGGCCAAGGCGCAGGCCGCCATCATCCGCAAGGTCGGCGAGGACCACCGGGCCGCCACCATGGGGACCCTGCGGATCGCGTTCCTGTCCGCGTTCGCCCTGGAACTCCTGGCGACCCTCGCGGTCGCGCTGGTCGCCGTCGAGGTCGGGCTGCGTCTGTTGGGCGGGCACATGGACTACCAGACCGCCCTTCTGGTGCTGATCCTGGCGCCCGAGGCCTATCTTCCGCTGCGTGAGGTGGGCGCCCGGTTCCACGCGAGCATGGAGGGCGTGGCCGCCGCCGACCAGGTGTTCACCGAACTCGACCGCCGACGAGGGTCGCCGCCTCCGGACGGGGACGGCGAGGAGCGGCCGACCCCCACCCCGACCGGCTCGCCCGCGCCCGCCGCCTCGGGCGACATCCGCTTCGAGGGGGTGGGGCTGCTCTACCCCGGCAGGGACGTCCCCGCCCTGTCCGGGCTGGACCTGACCGTCCGCTCCGGTGAACACCTGCTGCTCACCGGCCCGAGCGGTAGCGGCAAGACCACCCTGCTCTCGCTCCTGCTACGGCTCACCGAACCCACCTCGGGACGGATCAGCGTCCGGGCCCCCGGCGGCGGGTGGACCCCGATGGACCGGGTCCCCGCCGACGACTGGCGGCTGGGCCTCGCCTGGGTCCCTCAGCACCCGTACCTGTTCGACGTGTCCGTCGCCGACAACATCCGGCTGGGCGCCCCCGACGCCGACATGGAACGCGTGCGGGAGGCCGCCCGCATGGCCGAGGCCGACGCGTTCGTGTCCGCGCTCCCCGAGGGGTACGGGACCCGGCTGGGCGAGCGGGGCGCGCGCCTGTCCGCCGGACAGCGCCAGCGGATCGCCCTGGCCCGGGCGCTGTGCCGGGACGCGCCGCTGGTCCTGCTGGACGAGCCCACCGCGCACCTCGACCCCGAGAACGCCAGGGCGGTACGCACCGCCGTGGCCCGCCTGCTGGAGGGACGCACCGCCGTGATCGTCGCGCATGACACCGGATGGGCCGAGTCCGCGCTCGGCGCGCACCTTCGGACCGCCGCGCTTCCCCTGCTCACCGGGGAGGCCCGCCGATGAGCACCGGGACGGCCCCGCCGGAGGTCAGTGAGCGGGAACGGCGCCGGGACCCGCTGCGCCGGATGATCGGTCTGGCCCGGCCCCGGAGCGCGCGGTTCGCCCTGGGCGTGCTGCTCGGCGCCGCCGCCACCGGTTCGGGCGTGGCGCTGCTGGGAGTGGCCGCGTGGATGCTGGCCACCGCCGCGAACCACCCCTCCATCACCGCCCTCAGCGTGGCCGTGGTCGCCACCCGGGCGCTCGGAGTGAGTAAGGGGGTGACGCGCTACCTGGAGCGGCTGGTCACGCACGACGCCGCGTTCCGCACCCTCGCCGAGGTGCGGGTCCGGGTGTACGAGCGGCTGGCGCGGACCGAACCGTTCGGTCGGTTCCGCTCTGGCGACCTGGTCTCGCGCCTGGTCAACGACACCGAGGCCACCCTCGACCTGCTGGTGCGCGGCCTCACCCCGCCGTTGGTGTCGGTGGTCACCGGTGGGGCCACGGTGCTGTTCCTGACCGTGGTGTACGTCCCCGGGGGCCTGCTGCTCGCCGGGGGCCTGCTGCTGGCCGGACTCGCGGTGCCGCTCGCCGCCGCAGCGCTGGGGCGCGGCCCCGGACGGCGGGAGGCCCGCGCCCGGGGCCGACTCTCCACGACCCTGGTGGACACCCTCCAGGGTGCTCCGGACCTGGTCGCCTACGGGGCCATGGAGCGTCAGGTGGCCCGGGTGAACGCGGCGGACGCCGAACTCACCCGGGTGGCCCGGCGCGACGCGGCCACGCTGGGGCTGAGTGCCGGGGCCACCACCCTCATCACCGGGCTGACCGTGTGGGGCGCGCTGTTCTTGGGCGTGCTCGCCGTGGAGGAGGGGACGATCGGCCCGACCGCGCTGGCGGTGCTGGTGCTGACGACGCTGGCCGCCTTCGAGATCGTCGCCCCGCTGCCCGCCGTCGCGGCCCGGCTGGGTGCGATCCGGGCCAGTGGCGAGCGGCTGTTCGGGGTTCTGGACACACCTCCCGGCGTGGCCCCTCCCGCTCGGGAGGGGCTGGAGATCGACCCGGACGACGACGCGACCGTGCGCGTTCGCGGACTGCGCGTGCGCTACGGTCCCGACGAACCGTGGGCGCTGGACGGTGTGGACCTGGAGATTCCCGCAGGGGCGACGGTGGCGGTGGTGGGGCCGAGCGGCGCGGGCAAGAGCACGCTCGCGTCGGTGCTGCTGCGCTTCCGGGACCCGGACGGCGGCCGCGTGGAGATCGGCGGGGTGGACGTGACCGACTACCCGGCCGACGAGGTCCGCCGGTTGGTGAGCGGGGTCCCGCAGGACCCGCACGTGTTCGCTTCCACGCTCCGGGAGAACCTGCGCCTGGCGAGCCCGGGAGCCGGGGACGAGGAGCTGTGGGCGGCGCTGCGCAGGGTGCGGCTGGCCGGTGAGGTCGAGGCGATGCCCAAGGGCCTGGACACCCAGGTGGGGTCGCACGGCATGGGCCTGAGCGGCGGGATGCGGCAGCGGCTGGCGCTCGCCCGCGCGGTGCTGGCCGCGCCGCGCGTGCTGGTGTTGGACGAGCCGACCGCGCACCTGGACCCGGACACCCGCGACGCGGTGGTGGACGACCTGCTCGACGCGGCAGAGGGGTTCTCGACCCTGCTCATCACCCACGACCTCACCGGGCTGGACCGGGTGGACCGCGTGTACGTGATCCGCGACGGCCGGGTGATCCAGTCCGGAACGCACGCGGAGCTGATGGAGCAAGAAGGGTGGTATCGCGCCGTAGGCGTCCGTTGAGGGTGGTGGCGGGCGACGGGCGGGCGGTACCGCGCCGCCAGCCTCCGTTGAGGGCGGTGGCGGGCAACGGGTGGAACCGGTCCTTCCGGAGCGCTAGTGTTCGCCCGTGAATCCCGTACGTGAGGTCTTCGGTGGTTTCGGCGTTCTGCTGCGCGGTCTGGCGATCGTGCTGCGCAAACCACGCCTGTTCCTGTTGGGCGCGCTGCCCGCGCTCGTGACGTCCCTGCTGTTCCTGGCGGCGCTGATCACGCTCGCGGTGAACCTGACGGACCTGGTCGCGTGGGCGACGCCGTTCGCCCGGGAGTGGGACACCGTCTGGCAGGGGCTGCTGCGCGGCGCCCTGTCCGTGGGTCTGCTCGCCGGGGCGGTCCTGGTCATGGTGGTGGCGTTCACGACCGTCACCCTGACCCTGGGCGCGCCCGTCTACGACCGGATCGCGGAGCTGGTCGAACAGGAGCTGGGCGGGGCGCCCGAGGCGCAGGACGAGTCCCTGGCCGCCGGGGTGGCCCGGGCGATCCGGCAGTCCCTGGGGATCGTGCTGGTCTCCCTCGTGGTGACCGTCTGCGCGTTCCTGCTGGGCCTGATCCCGCTGGTCGGCTGGCTGATCGGACCGGTCCTGACCGCCGTGATGGGCGGCTGGCTCCTGTGCATCGAACTGACTGCCAGCGCCTTCGACCGCCGTGGCCTGCTGCTCGTCCGCGACCGGCGCCGCTTCATGGGGACCCGGCGCTGGCGCGCCCTGGGCTTCGCGGTCCCCACCTACTTCCTGCTCGCGATCCCGTTCGTCGCCGTGGCGGTGTTCCCGGCGGCGACCGCCGGCGGCACCATCCTCGCGCGCGAGCTGCTGCCCGAGACGCCCCAGGAGCCGAGCACGTCGCCGGACTCCGACCCGAACCTGCCCGAGACACCGCAGAAGCCCCAGTAGCCACCTCAGGCCTCCGTGGGACCTCGACACACGAGGGGGCGGACGACTCCGGGTCGTCCGCCCCCTCCTCTCGTTCCCGTGCGGTCAGCGCAGGCCGGGGTCACGGCGCAGCGCCGTGGTGATCATGCGCTCGACGAGGGCTGCGTAGTCCAGGCCGGTGGCGCCCCACATCTGCGGGAAGGCCGACGATGGCGTGAAACCGGGCATCGTGTTGAGCTCGTTGACGAGGATTCGGCCGTCCTCGGTGTAGAAGAAGTCCACCCGGGCCAGCCCCTCGCAGCCCATGGCCTCGAAGACGTCGGCGGCCATCGCGCGCAGGCGGGCGGTGGCCTCCTCGGGGATCTCGGCGGGGATGGTGAGGCCGCTCGTGGACAGGTACTTGGCCTCGAAGTCGTAGAAGTCGAAGCCCTCGGCCACGTGCACCTCGGCGGGGAACGAGACGTCGGGGGTGCCGCCGTCCTCGGACTCCAGCACCCCGCACTCGATCTCGCGGCCGATGACCTGCGCCTCGACCAGCACCTTGGGGTCGTGCTCGCGGGCGGCCTCGACGGCGGCGACCACGGCGTCGGTGTCCGAGGAGTCCCTCACCTTGCTGATGCCGACGCTGCTCCCGGCGCGGGCGGGCTTGACGAACACCGTCCGGCCCAGCTCCGCGACGTCGTCCAGGACCTTCTTGCGCTCGGTGCGCCAGCTGCGGTCGGTGATGGCGACGTAGTCGCTGGTGGGAATGGAGTTGCCGACCAGCAGGGCCTTCATGAAGACCTTGTCCATGGCGGCGGCGCTGGAGAACACCCCGGCGCCCGCGTAGCGCACGCCCATCATCTCGAAGAGGCCCTGAATGGTGCCGTCCTCGCCGAAGGGGCCGTGGAGCAGCGGCAGGACCACGTCGACCTCCGCCAGCCGCCGCGTGCCCTGGTCGGGGCTGACGGTCATGAGCTGGCCCGCCGTGTCGAAGGGCAGGGCGATGTCCGTGCCCTCCTCCGAGACGGTCGGCAGGGTCTTGGTCGCCGCGTCGATGCGCAGGCTCTCGGGATCGCCCGAGGCCAGGACCCAGTTTCCGGTGGGCGTGATGCCCACGGGAACGACCTCGTAACGGTCCTGGTCGATCACGGACAGGACGCTGCCCGCCGTGACGCAGGAGATCTCGTGCTCGGAACTACGACCGCCGAAGACGACGGCGACCCGAATCTTGCGCTGCTCGGACGACATGCTGCCTGACCCTATCTCGCCTGCTGATGAATCCGGTACGGGTGGATTGCACCCGTGTGTCACGTTGTCCCGTCGAGCGCCGCGAGGGCGTCCTCGACGAGGTCGTGGGGGTCCTCCAGACCGATGGAGAACCGGACGGCGCCCGGGGTGACGCCGGCGGCGGCCAGTTCGTCCGCGCTCATGTTCCGGTGCGAGGTGGAGGCCACGTGTCCGGCCAGTGTGTGCGTGCCGCCCAGTGAGGCGGCGATGGTGGCCACCCTCAGCCGGTCGGCGAAGGCCATGCCCTCGTCGCGGCCGCCGCGCGGGTGGACGGTGACGACCGCGCCGTGGCGCCCGGCGTCGAACAGTTCCCGTGCCAGCGCGTGCCCGCGGTGCGAGGCCAGCGAGGGGTGGTCGACCCGCTCCACCAGCGGGTGCCCCTCCAGGGCCTCGGCGAAGACCGCGGCGGTCGCGCACTGGCGCTCGACCCGCAGCGGAAGGGTCTCCAGGCCCCGGTGCAGCAGGTAGGCCTCGTCCGGTGCCAGGCACGGACCGAGGTCAATCCGCGCCGAACGGACGCGGTCGATCAGCTCCGGCGCGGCCACAGCGACACCGCCGGTGGTGTCGCTGTGCCCGCCCAGGTACTTGGTGGCCGAGTGCACGACCACGTCCGCGCCGTGCTCCAGGGGACGGCAGACCGCAGGGGAGGCGAACGTGGAGTCCACCACCAGCGCGGCCCCCGCCTCACGGGCGACGCGCGCCAGGCCGGGCAGGTCGGAGACGGTCATGGACGGGTTGGAGAGCGTCTCGGTGAACACCACCCGGGTCTCGGGGGTGACCGCCGCGCGCACGGCGTCCAGGTCGGTGACGTCCACGAAGTCGGTCCGCACGCCGAACCGGCGCAGCAGCCGGTCCAGCAGCGAGTACGTGTTGCCGTAGATCGAGCGGGAGGCCACCACGTGCGCGCCGGCCTCCGTGAAGGCCATCAGCACGGTGCTGATGGCCGCCATGCCGGAGGAGAAGGCCTGGCCGCGCACCCGGCCCGGGAGTCCCGCGCCCTCCAGCGCCGCGACCGCGTCGGCGAAGGCGTCCACGGTGGGGCTGTCGATGCGGGCGTAGGAGTAGCCGTCACGCGTACCGGCCAGCACGTCCGCGAACCCCTGCGAGGTCTCGAACGCGTAGGTGGTGGCACGGTGGACGGGCATCCGCATGGGGCGTTCGGTGGGGACGGGGGCCTCCGGGGCCCGTACCGCCCGCGTGTGCTCCCCCGCGCTCCCGGGACCGGGTGTGTGTGTCATCGTGCTCGCTCTCAGACGCCGTAGCGCTCCGGCTTGGTGCTGCGTGACATGAACGCCAGCAGCGCCTGCGCCGGGCTCATGTCGTGGTGCATCATCTTGACGACGGCCTCGGTGATGGGCATGTCGACCCCGTGGGTCCACCCGAGTTCGAGGATCGACTCGGAGGACTTGACCCCCTCCGCCGTCTGCCTGGTCTCCGCGACGACCTGTTCGAGGGTCTTGCCCGCGCCCAGTTTCTCACCGAAGGTCCGGTTCCGCGACAGCGGGGACGAGCACGTCGCCACCAGGTCGCCCATCCCGGCCAGTCCGGACAGGGTGTGCTCGTCCGCGCCGAGGGTGACCGCCAGACGCGTGGTCTCGGCCAGGCCCCGGGTGATCAGCGAGGCCTTGGTGTTGTCGCCGAAGCCCATGCCCTCGGCGACGCCGACCGCCAGGCCGATCACGTTCTTCATGGCGCCGCCGATCTCCACGCCCACCAGGTCCGTGCTGGTGTAGGGGCGGAAGTAGGCGGACCGGCACAGCCCCTGAAGGAGCACGGCCGTCTCCTCGTGCGGGCAGGCGACCACGGCGGTGGCGGGCTGGCGCTCCATGATCTCCCGGGCCAGGTTGGGCCCGGACACCACGGCGATCCGCTCACGGGGCAGGTCCAGCACCTCACCGACGACCTGGCTCATCCGCATGAGGGTGCCGAGCTCGACACCCTTCATGAGGCTGACGACCACGGCGTCCTCCGCGATGTGCTCGCGCCAGGAGGCGAGGTTCCCCCGCAGGGTCTGCGAGGGGACGGCCAGCACCACGACCCGGGCGCCGCTCAGCGCCTCCGCCGGGTCGGTGGTGGCCCGCAGCCCCCCGTTGAGCGTGATCCCCGGGAAGTAGTCGGGGTTCTCCGAGGACTCGTTGATCGTGTCGACCACCTCGGCCCGGCGGCCCCACAGGACCACGTCGGCCACGGGTCCCTCACCGTTCTTGCGCGCGAGGTCCGCGGCGTCGGCGACGATGTTCGCGAACGCGGTCCCCCAGGACCCGCTGCCCAGAACCGCGACCTTCACGTTGTCAGCGCCCATCTGGTCGGTCATGCCCCCGTGCTGTTCTTGCCGTTGTCGCTGTCGGCGGTGCCCCCAGGGCTCTCGTCGCCCCCGGTCTCCGCCTCTCCGGTGCCCTCGCCGCGCTCCGCGCGCCTGGCCTCGGCCTGCTCCTGGCGGGCCTTGCGGTAGTCGAAGGGCTCGGCCGGCGGGCGCTCGCCCCGGATCTGCGCCTGGAGCGCGGTGATGTCGGCCATGATCGCGCGGGTGGCGCCGTCGAGGACGGTCGCGGTGAGCGGCTGCCCCTGGAAGGCGGACAGGTCCACCGGCGGACCGGCGTTGAACTGGATTCGCTTGCGCGGGGGCAGCAGCCGCGGCTTCTTCTCGCCGTAGGGGAGGATGTCCTGCTCTCCCCAGTGCGCGACCGGGACGACGGGGACACCGGTGGTCAGGGCCAGCCGGGCCACGCCGTTCTTGGCGGTCATCGGCCACAGCTGCGGGTCGCGGGTGCAGGTGCCCTCGGGGTAGAAGATCACCGACGATCCGTCCTGGACCAGCGCCTTCTCGGCCTCGCCCAGGGCCTTGACCGCGTCGGCGCTGCCGCGCTTGATCGGGATCTGGCCGGTGCTCCGGGCCACCGAGCGGACCACGGGGATCTTCATAACCCCGTCCTTCATGGTGAAGGTCGGCCAGCGGCGGGCACCGATGTAGAGGAAGTGCGCGACGGTGAGGGGGTCGGTCACGGACAGGTGGTTGGCCGCGATGATCACCCCGCCCTGGGCGGGCACGTTCTCGGTGCCCCTCCATTCGGGCTTGGTCACGAACCACAGGACGAACCGGACGATGCGGGACACGACCCACTTGACCCATCGCGATTCTCGTTGCTTGGCCACGGGGGACTCCTCACTTCTCGCTCCCGGCCCGGTCCGGACCACGGAAGCACAACCGACTCAGTCTAGGACGTGTACCGAGGTTCCGGGTGACGCCGTTTCCGGTCCCGTCGGACACGGCCAGGGTTCCCGCGCCGCGCCGTACCCCGAACGCCTACCCTCGTCACTGTCGTGGCCGCATCTACGTCCCGGGGGAACCGTGACCGGCTCAGGAGAGCGTGACGGGGGCATGCGCGCCGGGTCGCGCTGGTCCCTGATCGTCCCAGTCAAGCACCTCGGCGCCGCCAAGACACGACTGACCCGGGCCGCTGGGGATCGGCGGGAGGAACTGGCGCTGGCCATCGCCTGCGACACGGTGGCCGCAGCGCGGTCGTGCGCGGACGTGGCGGCCGTGTTCGTGGTGACCGAGGACCCCCGAGCGCGGGCCGAGCTGGCGCCCCTGGGCGCGGTGGTGGTCGGCGGCGAACCGGGCGGCGGCCTCAACCCCGCCCTGGAGCACGGGGCCCGGGTGGCGGCGGAGCGGACGCCGGGTCTGGGAGTGTGCGCCCTCTCGGCCGACCTGCCCGCGCTGCGCCCCGAGGAGCTGGAGCGCGTCCTGGCGGCCGCCTCGGCCCACGGGCGGTCGTTCCTGCCGGACACGCCCGGCGTGGGCACCACGCTCCTGGCCGCGGCGCCCGGGAGTCGGCTGGCCCCCGCGTTCGAGGGGGCCTCGCGCGCCCGCCATCTGGCGGGCGGGGCGCGGGAGCTCGTCGTCCCCGGCTCCGACACGGTGCGGCGGGACGTGGACACCCCCGAGGACCTGGCGGCCGCGCGGGCGCTGGGGGTGGGACCCCGCACGCACGCGCTGCTGGAGCGGACAGCACTCCGCCCGGACCCCCTCTGGGGAGCCCGGGCGGGTACGGCCTGTCCGCCTGACGGCGGCGAGGCTACTTCTTGTCGCCGTTGACGAGAGCCTTGAAGTCAGCGCCAGCGCGGAACTTCGGAACGAAGCTCGCGGGGACGTTGATCGTGGCGCCAGTGGCGGGGTTGCGGGCGGTGCGAGCCGCACGCTCGGACTTCTCGAAAACGCCGAAGCCCGTGATGGCGACCTTGTCGCCCGACGCCACGGTGGCCTGAATGGTCTCAAGCACAGCGTTGACCGCTTCGGTCGCGGTCTTCTTGTCTCCGAGACGGTCGGAGATCGCGTCGATCAGGTCACGCTTGTTCATAAGGTTCCTCCGGTTCCCCCTTGCTCGCACGAAATTAGGGGAAGCAGAGGCCCTTACACAAATACAAACGCCCACGGGCAAGGCGTGTCGGGCCCCTTCCTACCTGCGAGGTCACCCTCCGCGACGAACGGTACGCAAGGGACGGGGGTGGCGAACCGGCCCCTTTTGCCCCCTTCTGCGGCCCTCAAAAGCCTACGTATAACCGGATTCCGGGCTTCGGACGCGCCGAGCTTAAGGGCACAAAGCCGGTAAGCGAGCGCTCACGTCAAGTAAAGGTAAAATTATTCGGGACCGGGGGTGCGCTGAGTCACAGCGACCCCCGATCCCGTGTCGGAGCGGCGTTGCGGAGCTAGAGCGTGACCGGCTTCCAGGGCTCGCGGGTGGCCTCGAACGCACCGATCTCGTCCGTGTGACGGAGCGTCAGGGCGATGTCGTCCAGACCCTCCAACAACCTCCACCGGGTGTAGTCGTCGAGCTCGAACGGCTCCCGCACGTCGATAGCCGGAACCCGCACCTCGCGGGCCACCAGGTCCACGGTCACCTCGACCGAAGGGTCGGCCTCGACCGCCGCCCACACGCGGTCGATGACCTCCTGCGGCAGCAGGACCGTCAGCAGACCGCCCTTGAGCGAGTTGCCCCGGAAGATGTCGGCGAAGCGCGGGGACAGCACCGCCCTGAAGCCGTAGTCCTGGAGCGCCCACACCGCGTGCTCGCGGGAGGAGCCGGTACCGAAGTCGGGCCCGGCCACCAGGACGGACGCACCCTGGTACTCGGGGCGGTTGAGCACGAAGTCGGGGTCGTTCCTGCGCCACTCGGCGAACAGGCCGTCCTCGAACCCGGTGCGGCTGACCCGCTTGAGGTAGACGGCGGGGATGATCTGGTCGGTGTCGACGTTGCTGGCGCGCAGCGGGACGGCCCGACCGGTGTGGACGTCGAACTTCTCCATGGGAGGACTCTCCTGACGGGGTCGGGGACTACTGCGGGTCCAGGTCGGCGGGCGAGGACAGGGTGCCGCGCACGGCGGTGGCGGCGGCGACCTGCGGCGAGACCAGGTGCGTACGGCCGCCCCGGCCCTGACGGCCCTCGAAGTTGCGGTTGGAGGTGGAGGCGCTGCGCTCGCCCGGCTTGAGCTGGTCGGGGTTCATGCCCAGGCACATGGAGCAGCCCGCCTCGCGCCACTCGGCGCCCGCGTCCAGGAAGACCTGCCCCAGGCCCTCCTCGTTGGCCTGCTCCTTGACCCGCATGGAACCGGGGACCACGAGCATCCGGACGCCGTCGGCGACCCTGCGGCCGCGCACGACCTCGGCGGCGGCGCGCAGGTCCTCGATCCGTCCGTTGGTGCAGGAGCCGAGGAAGACGGTGTCCACCCGCACCTCGCGCATGGGCGTGCCGGCGCGCAGGTCCATGTACGCGAGGGCCTTCTCGGCGGCGGCGCGCGCCGAGGGGTCCTCGTAGGACGCGGGGTCGGGCACGGATGCGTCCAGCGGCACTCCCTGGCCCGGGTTGGTGCCCCAGGTGACGAACGGGCTGAGCTCGTCGGCGTCCAGGACCACCTCCGCGTCGAACTCGGCGCCCTCGTCGGTGCGCAGGCCCTTCCAGTGTTCGACCGCGGCGTCGAAGTCGGCACCCCGGGGTGCGTGCGGGCGGCCCTGGACGTAGTCGAAGGTGGTCTGGTCCGGGGCGATCATCCCGGCTCGGGCGCCCGCCTCGATCGACATGTTGCACACCGTCATACGCGCCTCCATAGACAGGGCCTCGATGGCCTCGCCCCGGTACTCGATGACGTAGCCCTGGCCCCCGCCGGTACCGATCTTCGCGATCACGGCGAGGATGATGTCCTTGGCTGACACCCCGGGCCGGAGCGTTCCGTTGACGGTGACGGCCATGGTCTTGAACGGCTGCATCGGCAGGGTCTGGGTGGCCAGGACGTGCTCGACCTGGCTGGTGCCGATACCGAAGGCCAGCGCGCCGAACGCGCCGTGGGTGCTCGTGTGGCTGTCGCCGCAGACCACGGTCATACCGGGCTGGGTGAGGCCGAGCTGCGGGCCGACCACGTGCACGACGCCCTGGTCGATGTCGCCCATGGGGTGCAGGCGCACGCCGAAGTCGGAGCAGTTCTTGCGCAGGGTCTCGACCTGCTTGCGGGAGACCGGGTCGGCGATCGGGGCCAGGAGGTCCGTGGTGGGGACGTTGTGGTCCTCGGTGGCGATGGTCAGGTCCGGACGGCGCACGCCGCGACCCGCCAGGCGCAGGCCCTCGAAGGCCTGCGGGCTGGTCACCTCGTGGACGAGGTGGAGGTCGATGTAGAGCAGGTCCGGCTCGCCGTCGGCACGCCTGACGACGTGCTCCTCCCAGACCTTCTCGGCCATCGTGCGTGCCATGGGCGATCGCCCCTCTCGTGTGTCGCGTCTCGTGCTCGCCTCGTCACGGGGTGCTTCGCCTGGGCCGCGGGCCTCGCGCACGGATGTGCGGCCGACTTGCATTCCATATTTCGAGACGGCAATATCAAGCCATGGACAACTCTAGCTCATCCAGCGGTGTCGGTGTCCTGGACAAGACGATGTCCGTCCTCGACGCCCTGGAGTCGGGGCCCGCGTCGCTGGCCCAGCTGGTCCAGATCACCGGTCTGGCCCGCCCCACCGCCCACCGTCTCGCCGTCGCCCTGGAACGGCACCGCATGGTCACCAGGGACAGCCAGGGCAGGTTCGTACTCGGACCGCGCCTGGGAGAGCTGTCGATCGCCACGGGCGAGGACCGCCTGCTGGCCGTGGCCGCTCCGGTCCTGGTGCAGCTGCGCGACCTCACCGGCGAGAGCGCCCAGCTCTACCGCCGCCAGGGCGATCTCCGGGTGTGCGTGGCCGCCTCCGAACGCAGCAGCGGCCTGCGCGACACCGTCCCCGTGGGCAGCGAACTCCCGATGAACGCCGGATCGGCCGCCCAGGTCCTGCTGGCCTGGGAGGACTCCGACCGCATCCGGCGCTCTCTCGTGGGCGCGCGTTTCACGGCCGCCAGCCTCGCGCAGGTGCGCCGCCGCCGCTGGGCCCAGAGCGTCGCCGAGCGCGAACAGGGGGTGGCCTCGGTGTCGGCCCCGGTGTCCGGACCCGGCGGCCGCGTGATCGCCGCCGTGTCCGTCTCCGGACCGATAGAACGCCTCACCCGCTCCCCGGGCCGCATGCACTCCCAGGCCGTGGTGTCCGCCGCCGAGAAGATCAGCGAGTCGCTCCACACCTACGAGGGCGCGCACTAGATGAGTAATTCCCAGGGGTGCGTGGTCTGAGCATGAGGCGAGGGAGCCCATGGTCTTGTTGTGACGCAACACCTGAACTCCCTCGCCCAAG